>NZ_ASSI01000012.1:0-129262 GCF_000466765.1 Burkholderia sp. AU4i
CCCCGCCGGTGCGGCGGGGCCGCGCCGGCAAGCGCCGCAGATCGTGCTGCCCGCGCCGCGCAACACGCGGCGATTCTGCGTTTTGGGCGGCGTCGAACGACGTGCGCCGGGTTTTTTGCCCTGATTCAATTTCGTACCACCCCAGCCCGTCCCCGGCCCTGCCGGGGCTTCACACCGACAGGACGTCACCATGATCCAATTTGAACCGAAGTACATCACGTTCGACTGCTACGGCACGCTGACCCGCTTCCAGATGGCGGACCTGGCGCGCGAGATCTACGCGGACCGGCTCTCGCCGGTCGCGATGGAGGATTTCGTGCGTGCGTTCGCCGCTTACCGGCTCGACGAGGTACTCGGCGCGTGGAAGCCGTACCGCGACGTCGTCGTCAACGCGATCCGGCGCACCTGCGCGCGCGTCGGCGTGAAGTTCGACGAGGCCGAGGCCGAGCGCTTCTATCATGCGGTGCCGACGTGGGGCCCGCATCCGGACGTGCCGGCGGGCCTGTCGCGGCTCGCGACGAAGTACAAGCTCGTGATCCTGTCGAACGCGATGGACGAGCAGATCATGAGCAACGTCGACAAGCTCGGCGCGCCGTTCCATGCGGTGTTCACCGCGCAGCAGGCGCAGTCGTACAAGCCGCGGATGCAGGGCTTCGAATACATGTTCGGCAAGCTCGGCTGCAAGCCCGAGGACGTGCTGCACGTGTCGTCGAGCCTGCGCTACGACCTGATGACGGCCGAGGATCTGGGCATCAAGCACAAGGCGTTCGTCAATCGCGGCCACGAGCCGGGCACGCCGTTCTACAACTATTACGAAGTGTCGGATATCGGCCATCTCGCGACGCAGCTCGGGCTGTAAGCCGCCGGGGCGGCCGATCGATCGCGCGACGGGACGCGGCCGCGATGACGGCGCGCCCCGTCACGCGTTCGATCAGCGTACGAAACGAGGGTAATTACCGATATCGAGTCGTTCAAGGCGGGGCCACCCCGGCCGATATATGTACCGAACGGTTAATATTTCGAGGCCCCCGCATGAAGTTGTCCACCAAACTGCTGATGCTCGTCGCCGCGGCGCTGCTCGGCGTCGTCCTGCTCGCCGCGTTGTCGCTGCACACGCTGCGCGACGCGCTGATCGACAGCCGCCGCGAAGAGATCGTCATTCTGCTGACCAAGGCCGAGCATCTGGTCGATTCGTATCGCGCGCTGCAAACGAGCGGCACGCTCACGCAGGAGCAGGCGCAGCAGCAGGCCAAGGCCGCGCTGGCCGCGCTCAACGCGAATTCGAAGAGCTACTTCTGGGTCACGACGTCCGACGGCGTCAACCTCGTGCACCCGAACGCGAAATTCATCGGCACGCGCGCGAAAGGCAACCGCACGACCAGCGGCATGACCGACAGCGAGGCGTACCGCGCGGGGATGGCGCAGGCGCATTTCGCGCTCGTCGACGTGCTGATCAAGCGTAGCCCGGACGCGGACCTGGAGCCGAAGCTGCAGGGCGTGGTCGCGATTCCGGACTGGAACTGGTGGATCGGCACCGGATTTTTCTACGACGACATCAACGCGGCGTTTGCCCGGCTCGCGATGGTGCTCGGCGCCGTCGCGCTCGTCATCGCCGCGACGCTTGCGGCCATCGCCTGGGGCGTGCTGCGCAGCGTCAGGCGCACGCTGGGCGGCGAGCCCGCGCATGCGACGCAGATCGCCGCCCGCATCGCGGCCGGCGAACTGGACGTGCAGTTCGATACGGCGCACGCCGCGCCCGGCAGCCTGCTCGTCGCGCTCGGCGACATGAAGGCGCGGCTGACCGACACCATCGCCGAGATCCAGACCACGACCCACTCGATCGCCACCGGCACCGGCGAGATCGCGCAAGGCAACCTGGATCTGTCGCAGCGCACGGAGCAGCAGGCCGCGTCGCTGCAGGAAACGGCGGCGAGCATGGAGCAGATCACGTCCACGGTCAAACAGAACGCCGACAACGCGCGCCAGGCGAATGCGCTCGTGGCCCAGGCCAAGGATGCGACCGAACTCGGCGGCGCCGCCGTGCAGGCGGTCGTCGAAACGATGCGGCAGATCTCGGATGGGTCGGTGCGGATCGCCGACATTACCGTCGTGATCGAAAGCATCGCATTCCAGACCAACATTCTCGCGCTCAACGCCGCGGTGGAAGCCGCGCGGGCCGGCGAGGAGGGGCGCGGGTTCGCCGTCGTCGCGTCGGAAGTCCGCTCGCTCGCGCAACGCAGTGCCGCGGCCGCGAAGGACATCAAGGGCTTGATCGACGCGTCGGTCGAGCGGGCCGGCAGCGGCAGCCGGCTCGTCGAGACGGCCGGCGAGCGCATGACGGAGATCGTCCGGTCGATCGACCGGGTGGCCGGCATCATGGGCGAGATTTCAGCGGCGTCGGCCGAGCAAAGCACCGGCATCGAACAGATCGGGCTGGCGGTCGCGCAAATGGACGAAGTCACCCAGCAGAACGCCGCGCTCGTCGAGCAGGCGGCGGCGGCCGCTTCGTCGCTGGACGAGCAGGCGGCGCGCCTGCGGGCCGCCGTATCGGTATTCCGGCTCGCTGCCTGACGGCTTCGCGCCGCTCACTGCCGGCCAGCGCATCATCGCGCCTGCGTCGCGCCGCGCCGGCATGCGCCCGGCGTGCGCGCCGACATGCCGGTGACGCGCGCGTCGCCGCATGGCGATACGATTCCTGACGACTGCACGACTGCACGACTGCACGACTGCACGACTGCACGACTGTACGGCCGCAAGGGTCCGGTTTCCCGGTGGCCCCGTCATCCTCCCGTCTTCCCGCCAAGCCGTTCCGATCGAGCGGCATTCTTCTGAGCTTTCCCGCGCGACGTCCCGTCGCGATCCCCACCGTCGACGCCCGTGCATGCGGCGATCTGCCGCAATACATCGTGCGTTTCAGCCGTCATCGGCATGCGGACACGCATTCGACACAAACGTGCGGTTTGCGTGTGCCAAACGCGCGCCGGATGCCGAACGGACAATTTTGTCGGCGCAATCTGCGGCGGCTGCGGCCTTACGATTTCCTGCATCGACACGGGTTGGGCAGCCGCCGCGACACGCCGCCGGGCACACGGCGACACGTGGGCGCACGCAGCAATTCATGCTGCGCGGGCGGTTCAAAACGGTCGATTCGTATCGTGCGGGCGGGCCGAATCGCGACAAACCGCATTTTGGCGATGCTTAAATGAATTGCATGTGTACGACGTTGCGCCCGCCACCAGCAAGCGGGCACTGCGGGATTCGAGAACCACGCTGGACCCCAGGACCCACTTTCAACAGTCAGGAGCAGTTCGGATGAGCGACGATATCGACAACGGCGGCGGCAACGGTGGTTTCACTCGCCGCGACATGATGAAGGTCATGGCGGCGAGCGGCATGATGGCCGCCGGCGCCGGCGGACTCCTGATGAACCCCGCGTCCGCATTCGCGGCGCCCGCGGCGAAACGCGGCGGCAAGATCCGGGTCGCGAACGAATCCGGTTCGACGGCCGATACGCTCGACCCGGCCAAGGGCTCGACCGGCGCCGACTACATTCGCTTCTTCATGTTCTACAGCGGCCTCACGCAGCTCGACGCGAGCCTGACGCCGCAGATGAACCTCGCCGAGTCGCTGCAGACCACCGATGCGAAGACGTGGGTCATCAAGCTGCGCAAGGGCGTCACGTTCCACGACGGCAAGTCGGTCGGCCCGGCCGACGTGGTGTATTCGCTGATGCGCCACAAGAACGCCGCCACCGCATCGAAGGTCAAGCCGCTCGCCGACCAGTTCGCCGACGCGAAGGCAAGCGGCCCGGACGAAGTCACGCTCACGCTGGTCAGCGCGAATGCCGATCTGCCGGTGATTCTCGCAACGCCGCAGCTCGTGATCGTCAAGGACGGCACGACCGACTTCAGCACCGGCATCGGTTGCGGCCCTTACAAGCTCAAATCGTTCAAGCCGGGCGTGTCGACCGTCGGCGTGCGCAACGACAGCTACTTCAAGCCGGGCCGGCCGTATCTCGACGAGATCGAGCTGATCGGCATCGGCGACAGCGCCGCGCGCCTGAACGCGCTGCTTTCGGGCGACGTGCATCTGATCAACGCGATCGATCCGCGCTCGACGCAGCGGGTCTCGTCGACGCCGGGCTACGCGCTGAAGGAAACCAAGTCGGGCCTCTATACCGACCTGATCATGCGCAGCGACAACCCGATCGTCTCGAATCCCGATTTCGTCGAAGGGATGAAGTACCTGTTCGATCGCGAGCAGATCCGCTCGGCGGTGTTCCGCGGCTACTCGGTGATCGGCAACGACCAGCCGATTCCGCCGGGGCATCGTTACTTCAACGCGTCGCTGCCGCAGCGCGCGCACGATCCGGACAAGGCGAAATTCCTGCTCCAGAAGGCGGGCGCGCTGGGCGTCACGCTGCCGCCGATGTATGCGACGTCCGACGCGAACGGGTCGGTCGAGATGGCCGTACTGCTGCAGCAGGCCGGCCAGAAGATCGGGCTGAACCTGCAGGTCAACCGCGCGTCGCCCGACGGCTACTGGTCGAACCACTGGATGAAGCACCCGCTCACCTTCGGCAACATCAACCCGCGCTCGAGCGCCGACGTGCTGTTCACGCAGTTCTTCAAGTCGGATGCGCCGTGGAACGAGTCGGGCTGGAAGAACGCGAAGTTCGACCAGCTGCTGCTCGCCGCGCGTTCGGAAACCGACGACGCGAAGCGCAAGCAGATGTACGGCGACATGCAGGTGATCGTGGCGCAGCAGGGGCGGGTCGGCATTCCGGCTTTCATCAGCTTCCTCGACGGTTACGACAAGCGGCTCGCCGGTCTCGGTTCGATCCCGACCGGCGGGATGATGGGCTTCATGTTCGCCGAGCACGTGTGGTGGAACGCGTGACGTCGTTGCTGGCGGCCGCCGTGCGGCCGGTGCGGGCGACCGCGCCGGCCACGCGCGGTCTTTTCGGGAGTGCCGTTTCATGAACCGAATTCTCATCGGCCTGATCGTCCGACGCATCGCGGTCACCGCGCTGACGTTGCTGATCGTGTCCGCGGTCATCTTCACGATCACGAACCTGCTGCCCGGCGACGCCGCGCAGGCCGCGCTCGGCCAGTCGGCGACCCCGGAGACGGTTGCCGCGCTGCGCCAGCAGTTCGGCCTCGACATGCCCGCGCACGTGCGTTACGCGCACTGGCTCGCCGGCCTGATGCACGGCGATTTCGGCCGTTCGCTGTCCGGCGACATGCCGGTGTCGGAGATGATCGGCGGACGCCTGCCGAAGTCGCTCACGCTTGCGGCGATCACGACCGCCGTGTCGGTGCCGATCGCGCTGCTGCTCGGCATCCTCGCGGCGGTCAAGCGCGAGTCGCTGGTCGACCGCGTGATCAGTCTCGGTACGCTGTCGCTCGTCGCGACGCCGGAGTTCCTGATCGCGACCGTCGCCGTGCTCGTGTTCGCCGTGAAGCTGCGCTGGCTGTCCGCGTTGTCGTACAGCGGCGAGATCGAAAGCCTGCACGATTTCCTGCGTGCGTATGCGATGCCGGTGCTGACGCTGTGCGCGGTCGTGATCGCGCAGATGGCACGCATGACGCGCGCCGCGGTGATCGAGCAGTTGAGCGCGTCGTACGTCGAGATGGCCGTGCTCAAGGGCGCGAGCCCCGCACGCGTCGTGCTGCGCCATGCGTTGCCGAACGCGATCGGCCCGATCGCCAATGCGATCGCGTTGAGCCTGTCGTATCTGCTCGGCGGCGTGATCGTCGTCGAGACGATCTTCAACTATCCGGGCCTCGCGAGCCTGATGGTCGACGCCGTCAGCAACCGCGATTTCCCGTTGGTCCAGGCGTGCACGATGATCTTCTGCGTTGCGTACCTGACGCTCGTGCTGTTCGCCGACCTGTGCTCGATCGTGTCGAACCCGCGACTGCGGACCTGACCGTCCCGTCCTTCCTCCGAGATGCCGCCCATGCACCCGACCGACCCCGTTCAACGCAGCAACACGCTGCCGCCGTCCGGCGAACCGCGCCCGCCATGGGGCGGCGCGACGCCGCCCGCCGCCCCGGCCCCCGACCAGCCGCGCAAGCGCCGTGCCGCACGCATCGACTTGACGGCCGGCGGCCGTGTCGGGCTGTCGATGGTCGGGCTGATGCTGTTCATCGCGGTGTTCGCCCCGCTGCTCGCGCCGCACGACGTGGGCGCGATCGTCACGCCGGACGTGTTCGCGCGGTTCAGCGCGAAGCTGCCGTTCGGCTCCGATTTCCTCGGCCGCGACATGCTGAGCCGGATCCTGTACGGCACGCGGCTCACCGTGCTGCTCGCGCTCGCCGCGGTGCTGCTCGCCGCGCTGACCGGCACGACGCTCGGGCTGCTCGCGACCGTGTCGGGCCGCGCGGTCGACGAGACGATGAGCCGGCTGCTCGACGCGCTCACGTCGATTCCGTCGAAGATGTTCGCGCTGATGTTCGTCGCCGCGTTCGGCTCGTCGCTGCCGCTGCTCGTCCTGACCGCAGCGGTCAGCTACATGCCGGGCTCGTACCGGATCGCGCGCGCGCTGGCGGTCAACATCAGCACGCTCGAATTCGTGCAGGTCGCGAAGGCGCGCGGCGAGAGCGCGCTGTACATCGCGTGCGTCGAGATGCTGCCGAACATGATTCATCCGATGCTCGCCGATACGGGCCTGCGCTTCACGTTCGTCGTGCTGCTGCTGAGCGGCCTGAGCTTTCTCGGGCTCGGCGTGCAGCCGCCGTATGCGGACCTCGGCTCGCTCGTGCGCGAGAACATCGCGAGCCTCGGCGACGGTTCGGCTGTCGCGATCATGCCCGCGGTCGCGATCGCGATCCTGACGGTGGGCGTCAACCTGTTGATCGACGGTCTGCCGCATCGCGGCCGCCGCAAGGGCGCGGCCGCGGCCGCCGGAGAACACTGATGCGAGATCAATCGACTCCGCTCGTCGAGGTGCGCGGGCTGCGCGTTGTCGGCGGTCGCCCGGGCGCGGCGGAAACGACGATCGTCCACGACGTCGACTTCGAGATCGGGCGCGGCGAGGTGCTCGCGCTGATCGGCGAATCCGGCTCGGGCAAGACGACGATCGCGCTGTCGCTGATGGGCCACGCGCGCACCGGCTGCCGGATCGCCGGCGGCTCGGTGAAGATCGGCGGCACGGACGTGTGCAGGCTGTCGGCGTCGGGCCTGGCCGCGCTGCGCGGGCGCAAGGTCGCGTATATCGCGCAGAGCGCGGCTGCCTCGTTCAATCCGTCGCGCACGATCCTCGACCAGGTGATCGAGAGCGCGCTGATTCACCGGACGATGTCGAAGCGCGATGCGCAGGCAAAGGCGGTCGAGCTGTTCCGCGCGCTCGCGCTGCCGGAGCCGGAGACGATCGGCAAGCGTTATCCGCACCAGGTGTCGGGCGGGCAGTTGCAGCGGCTGATGGCCGCGATGGCGCTGATCACCGATCCGGAGCTCGTGATTCTCGACGAACCGACCACGGCGCTCGACGTCACCACGCAGATCGACGTGCTGCAGGCGTTCAAGAGCGTGATCCGGCGCTACGGGATGAGCGCGGTATACGTGTCGCACGACCTGGCCGTGGTCGCGCAGATGGCCGACCGGATCGTCGTGCTGAGCGACGGCGTGATCCGCGAGACGGGCGATACCGAACAGATCCTGCATGCACCGGCGCACCCGTACACGCAGAGCCTGATCGCGGCGGTCACGCCGAACGATGCGCACCGCGACGGGAAACCGGCGCCGGCCGACCCGGCGCCGTTGCTCGAGGTGCGCGGCGCGGTCGCCGGTTACGGCGGCCGCAACGCGAAGGGCTGGCCCGCGAAGCTGATCCTGAACGAAGTCGACCTGCGCATCGGGCGCGGACAGACGGTCGGCGTGATCGGCGAATCGGGCTCCGGCAAGACGACGCTCGCCAAGGTGATCGCGGGCCTGGTGCCGGCGGCGGCCGGGAAGATCCTGCTCGACGGCGAGCCGCTCGCGCGCGATATCGGCAAGCGCACCAAGGAGCAGCACCGCCGCGTGCAGATCGTGTTCCAGAACGCCGACACCGCGCTCAATCCGGTGCATACCGTCGAGCGCACGCTCGCGCGGCCGCTCGCGTTCTACCACGGGATCAAGGGCGCGCGTGCGCGGCAGCGCGTCGCGGAGCTGCTCGAACTCGTGCGGCTGCCGCCGGCGGTGGCCGCGCGGCGCACCGGCGAGCTATCGGGCGGGCAGAAGCAGCGCGTGAACCTCGCGCGCGCGCTCGCGGCCGAACCCGACCTGATCCTGTGCGACGAAGTCACGTCGGCGCTCGACACCGTGGTCGGCGCCGCGATCATGGACCTGCTGCGCGACCTGCAGGCGAAGCTCGGCGTGTCCTACGTGTTCATCACGCACGACATCGCGAAGGTGCGCGCGATCAGCGACGACATCGTCGTGCTGTATGCGGGCCGCCGCGTGGAGACGGGCAGCCGCGACGCGTTGTGCGCGCCGCCTTATCACCCGTATTCGCACCTGCTCGTGTCGTCCGCGCCGGAGCTGCGCGCGGGCTGGCTCGACGATGCGGCCGAGCGCTGCCATCGGCCGCTGGTGCCGATCGGCGAGCGCGCGGACGACGGCGAGCTGTGCCCGTTCCTGTCGCGCTGCGCGATGCGCGTCGACGGCGTCTGCAACCGGACGCCCCCGGTGCTGCGCAAGCTCGACAACGGCGCGCAGGTGCTGTGCCATCGCAACGAGGAAGACCTGGCGCGCTTCCAGGCCGAGCCGACGCAGGCCGGTGTCGCGCCCGTGCAGCCCGTGCGGCTGTGATGCGCGACACGCCGCCGTTCGGCGTGCGCGACGCGGCGGCTGGCGCACCGCATAGTCTGCTGCGGCGGTCGCGCAAAACGGCGATTTGCGCGCGTGCCGTGCGCGAATACGCGGCAACTGCGGTTTTTGATGGTGATTAAATGATTTCCCATGAACGGCAGCCGATCGTCGTCGCCGACAAGCTCGAGAAGGACCCGATGAAATTCGAATCGTACTGGCTGGATACCCGCCCCGCATTTCGCGCGGGCTGCGAGGGCCCCGTCGAAGGGCGCGCCGACGTGGTCGTGATCGGCGGCGGCTTTACCGGCTTGTCGGCGGCGCTCGCGCTCGCGCAGCGCGGCGTATCGGTGGTCGTGCTCGAAGCCGCGCAGGTCGCGGGCGAAGCGTCCGGCCGCAACGGCGGCCAGTGCAACACGGGCGTCGCGCAGGATTACGCGTCATTGGCCGCGCGCATGGGCGCGGAGCCGGCGAAGCAGTTCTATCGCGCATACGAAAGCGCGGTGAAGAGCGTCGAGACGATCGTCGCCGAACACGCGATCGACTGCGATTTCCGGCGCGCGGGCAAGCTGAAGCTCGCCGCGAAGCCGCAGCATTTCGCGGGGCTGGCGAAGACGTTCGACGCGTTGCGGCGCGACGTCGATCCGGACATCGAACTGATCGAACCCGAGCGGATTCGCGATGAAGTCGCGTCCGACGGCTTCTACGGCGGGCTCCTGCAGCGCAACGGTGCGCAGATGCACATGGGCAAGTTCGGTGTCGGGCTTGCGCACGCGGCGGTGCGCGCGGGCGCACGCGTCTACGAACATGCGGCCGTCACGCAACTGGACCGGCTCGACGGCGAGCGGCACGCGATCACCTGCACGCGCGGCAGGATCGTCGCCGATCGCGTGCTCGTCGCGACCGGCGCATCGCAGCACGGCCCGTTCGGATGGTTCCGGCGGCGCATCGCGCCGGTCGGCAGCTTCATCGTCGTGACCGAGCCGCTCGCCGACGCGCAGTTGAACCGGCTGTTGCCGCATCGCCGTGCGTACGTGACGTCGCGCCAGATCGGCAACTACTTCCGCGTGACGCCCGACAACCGGCTGCTGTTCGGCGGCCGCGCCCGCTTCGCGATGTCGAGCCCGCGCTCCGACGCGAAAAGCGGCGACATCCTGCGCGCCGGCATGGCCGGTTATTTCCCGGAACTGGCAGACGTCCGGCTCGACTACTGCTGGGGCGGGCTGGTGGACATCACCGCCGACCGGCTGCCGCGCGCGGGCCAGCACGACGGGCTCTATTACTCGATGGGCTACAGCGGCCACGGCGTGCAGATGTCGGTGCACATGGGCCGCGTCATGGCCGACGTGCTGTATGGCGCGACGGCCTCGAATCCGTGGCGCGAGCTCGACTGGCCGGCGATGCCCGGGCATTTCGGGTACGCGTGGTTCCTGCCGTTCGTCGGCGCGTATTACCGGGTGCAGGATTTTCTGCACTGAAGCGGGCGCCGGGGAGAATTCAACATGACAGCGCGTTTCGTTTGCCCGTCAGCGGGCGCCGCCTTGCCGGGCGTGACACCGCAGGCGGCGACATGAGGACTGCCAGCATGCTCGACCTGATTCACGATTCGGTCGAAGACACGACGCCATGCACACCGCGCGTCGCGCGGCCCGTCTCGCCGGCGATCGGCGATGTGCTGCGCACGATCGACGCGTCGTTCGCGCAGCCGCTGAATCTCGACACGCTCGCGGCGGTGGCCGGGTTGAGCGTATCGCGTTTCACCGCGCGCTTTCGCAGCGAAACCGGATTGTCCCCGCACCGGTATCTGTGCCTCGTCCGGGTGCGGCGCGCGCAGGACCTGTTGCGTGCCGGCGTTGCGCCGTCGGTCGTTGCGACCGACGTCGGTTTCTTCGACCAGAGCCATCTGTGCCGGCATTTTCGGCGCGTGCTCGGGATCACGCCGCGCGCTTGCGTGGTCGCGCGACCGGGCGGTGCATCGGCGCGCACGACGTCGGCGCGCGCGCACACCGAACGCCGCGCGGGCGCAAGTGCGGGCGGTTTGCATACCTGACGGAATTCCGGCGGGTTCGCCGGCGAACGGAGATTTCCAATATTGCGCGACGGTTTTCGATCCGGCCGCCGCGCACTGCAGAGGAGCAGAAATGACCGCAGCTTTCGTGTTGCATCGTGCCGACGGCGCGCCTTGTTCCACCTCGTTCCGCAAGCAGGCGTTCGGCGAGGGCGATCCTTTTGCGCGACATCGGGAGATCGCGTGGGAAGGCCCCGACTCGATGGCCGCGGGACGTATCGCCTTCGTCGGGGAACTCGACGTGTCGCGCTTTCCGCACATCGAAACGATCGCGGTCATCGAAGGCGAGCTGACGCTCGAAGCGGCCGGGGCCGCTCCGCTGGTGCTCGGGCCGGGGGAAGGGGCAGTCATCGGCGCCGGCACGGCGGTTCGCATCCGCGCGGAATCGCGCGTGTTGCTGATGTTCTGCGCAGCCGCGTGCACGACGCCGACGAAACACGGCCTGTTTCCGCTGCGGGCCGACGCCGACTTCAAGCCTTCCGCATCGCTGCCGCCCGACGTGCTGCTCGGCCCCGCACCACAATGCCGCAGCGACAACGTGTTCCTCGACGACGGCGCCGGGTATTGCGCCGGTACGTGGGATTCGACGCCCTATCACCGGATCGTTCGCCCGCATCGCGTCAACGAGTTCATGCTCCTGCTGGCCGGCAGCGTGCGGTTCGCCGACCCCGACGGCAGCGTGCTGTCGCTAGGCACCGGCGATGCGCTGTTCGTGCCGCGCGGCGCATCGATCGGGTGGGAAAGCAGCGAACGCGTCGCGAAGTTTTACGTCGTGCAGAACGTCCCTGCCTCAACCGAACGAGACTGACCATGTCCCCACCGCTGCGCCTTATAGAAACCTCGCCCACGCCGCCGGCATCGGCCGACGTCGTCGTGATCGGCGGCGGCATCATCGGCGTCTTTACCGCCTATTACCTGGCCCGGCGCGGGGTATCGGTCGCGCTCGTCGAGAAGGGGCGAATCGGTGCCGAGCAGTCGAGCCGCAACTGGGGCTGGTGCCGGCAGCAGAACCGCGACGAACGCGAATTGCCGATGGCGAGCAAGAGCATCGATCTGTGGGAACGATTCGCCGCCGAATCCGGCGAAGACACCGGTTTTCATCGCTGCGGGCTGTTGTACCTGAGTAACGACGAGGCCGAGCTGTCGCGCTGGGCCAGCTGGGGCGAGTTCGCGAAGACCGCGGGCGTGACGACCTACATGCTCGACCGCAAGCAGGCCACCGAGCGCGGACACGCGACCGGGCGGACGTGGAAAGGCGGCGTTTTTTCGCCGACCGACGGCACGGCCGACCCGGAGAAGGCCGCGCCGGCCGTCGCCGCCGCGCTGATGAAGCTCGGCGGCAGTGTCCACCAGCACTGCGCGGCGCGCGGCATCGAACTGGAGGGCGGGCGTGTCGGCGGTGTCGTCACGGAGGCCGGTGTCATCAAGACCAGGACCGTCGTGCTTGCCGGCGGCGCATGGGCGTCGTCGTTCTGCCGCCAGCTCGGCATCCGCTTTCCGCAGGCGTCGATCCGTCAGTCGATCCTGAGCGTGTCGCCTGTCGAGCATCCGCTGCCGGATGCGATGTATACGTCCGGCGTGTCCGTGACACGCCGCAGCGACGGACGCTACGCGCTCGCGATCAGCGGTCGCGCGCGCGTGGACGTGACGCCGCAGTTCCTGCGATTCGCGCCGCAGTTCTTGCCGATGTTCGCGAAGCGCTGGCGCAATCTTCTGCCGGGCTGGCTCGAAGGCGTGCGCGGCGGGCATGAAACGCTGAAGCGCTGGCAGCTCGATGAACCGACGCCGATGGAGGCGGTGCGCATTCTGGATCCGAAACCGGACATGCCGACGGTCAACGAAACCTACCGGCGCGCCGCCGAACTGTTTCCCGAACTTCGCGACGCGAAGATCACGCACGCATGGGCCGGGTTCGTCGACAGCACGCCGGACGGCGTGCCGGGCATCGGCGAAGTGCCGGGTGTGCCGGGGCTGATCCTTGCCGCGGGTTTTTCCGGCCACGGCTTCGGAATCGGGCCGGGCGCCGGGCATCTGATCGCGGATCTCGCGACCGGTGCGCAACCGCTGGTCGACCCGGTGCCGTATCGGCCGGAACGGTTCAGCGATTCCGCGTGGGGCAAGGTCGCGGATTTCTAGTACGCGGGGCGATGGCGGCCACGGCGCGAACCGTGGTCATGCCGATGGCGCGAATCATCGACGGACGGTCGACGGACGCGCCCATCTCAACCCGTCGGCAAGCTTCGACCGGCCCGTTATATCCGACCGCTTCGGCAGACCGTCGTTCGTGCCGTTCGCGGGCGTGCAGTACCGCCTCAAGGACATCCTGCAATGAATTCATCCGTCATTTCCCCCGTTCGTCACCTGATGCAGGCCGGCAGGCTGGATCGTTTCTTCATCGACGGCGACTGGGTCCTGCCCGACGGTGGCGAGCGGTTCGCGGTCGTGTGCCCGTCCACCGAGGACACGGTGTGCGACATCCCGCTCGGCAGCGCACGTGACGCCGACCGGGCCGTCGCCGCCGCGCGCCGGGCGTTCGAACGGTGGTCGGCCACTTCGCCGCAGGCGCGCGCCGCGCTGCTCGATCGCGTCCACACGTTGATGCTGGAGCGAACGGAACTGTTCGCCATCGCGCTGGCCACCGAGATGGGCGCGCCGATCGCCTATGCGCGCGCCGCGCACGTGCCGCTCGCGGCCGAGCATATCCGGGTCGCGCGCGACAATCTCGCGCGCTATCCGTTCGTTTCCCGACGCGGGACGACCGCGATCGTACGCGAGCCGATCGGCGTGTGCGCGCTGATCACGCCGTGGAACTGGCCGATCTACCAGATCACCGCGAAGGTCGGCCCGGCGCTCGCGGCCGGTTGTACGGTCGTCCTGAAACCCAGCGAGCTGTCGCCGCTCAGCGCATTGCTGTTCGCGGAAGTGATCGCCGACGCGGGGGTGCCGGCAGGCGTATTCAACCTGGTGAGCGGCAATGGTGCGGAGGTCGGCTCCGCGCTTTCGTCGCATCCGGAGGTCGACATGGTGTCGATCACCGGGTCGACCCGCGCGGGCGTGCTGGTCGCGCAGGCAGCCGCGCCGACCGTCAAGCGCGTCGCGCAGGAGCTCGGCGGCAAATCGCCCAACATCGTGTTGCCGGATGCGGACTTGCAGCAGGCGATCGCACCCGGCGTGGCCGCCGCATTCAGGAACATGGGCCAGTCGTGCAGCGCGCCGACCCGCATGATCGTGCCGCGCGCCGCGCTCGGCGCGGTCGAGGCGCTGGCCGTCGCGGCAGTGGAGCGGCTGGTGGTCGGCGATCCGTTCGCCGAGGCAACGACGCATGGGCCGCTTGCCAATCACGCGCAATTCGGGCGGGTCGCGCAGATGATCGACGCAGGCATCGACGAAGGGGCGAAGCTCGTCGCCGGCGGCCCGGGGCGGCCGGCGGGATTCGACCGGGGCTTCTACGCACGGCCGACCATTTTTTCCGACGTGCGCACCGACATGACGATCGCGCAACAGGAGATTTTTGGTCCGGTGCTCGCGATCCTTCCCTACGACACCGTGGAAGAAGCGATCGCCATCGCGAACGACACGGTGTACGGGCTCGGCGCGCATGTGCAGGGCAGCGACCACGAAAGCGTGCGCGCGGTGGCCGCCCGCATCCGGGCCGGACAGGTGCATCTGAACTATCCGGCATGGGATCCGCAGGCGCCGTTCGGCGGCTACAAGCAGTCGGGCAACGGCCGCGAGTACGGGATCGAAGGGATGGAGGACTACATGGAAATCAAGTCGATCATCGGCTTTTACGACTGACGCAGCCGCTGCGTGCGAACGCGGCGGCAGCACGGACTGGAAGCCGCTTACTTTCGGAAGGTGCCGAAATTGGAAAAACCTGTCATTCCCGATACGTCGCTGCAGGCGCATCACGCGCACTGGGCTAGCCTGCGGCGCGATCTGCATGCGCATCCCGAGCTGCGATTCGAAGAACACCGGACCGCCGACGTCGTTGCCCGCGAGCTTGACGCGCTCGGTTATGCGGTATCGCGTGGGCTGGGCGGCACGGGTGTCGTCGCGAGCCTGCCGGGTGCGGACCCGGCGCGCGGCATCGTGCTGCGGGCGGATCTGGATGCGTTGCCGATCCAGGAAGCCAACGACTTCGCGCACGCATCGGGCACGCACGGGATCATGCACGCATGCGGGCATGACGGCCATACCGTCATGTTGCTCGGCGCCGCGCGCATCCTGAAGGAACTGCCGCCATTGCCGGGTGCCGTTCATTTCGTTTTTCAACCGGGCGAAGAGGGCGGCGCGGGCGCGCGCAAGATGATCGACGACGGGTTGTTCGAGCAATACCCGACCGAAGCGGTGTTCGGCATGCACAACTGGCCCGGCTTGCCTGCAGGGCATTTCGGATTGCGTACCGGCCCGATCATGGCCGCGGGCTCGCGCTTCAGGATCAAGGTCACCGGCAAGGGCGCGCATGCGGCGCAGCCGCATCTGGGCATCGATCCCGTTCCGCTCGCGTGTTCGATGGTGCTGCAGTGTCAGACCATCGCCGCGCGGCACAAGGATCCCGTGGACCCTGCGGTCATTTCCGTCTGCATGATCCACGCGGGTACGACGGACAACGTCATTCCGGACAGCGTCGAGCTGCGCGGGACGATCCGCACGCTGTCGTCCGCGTTGCAGCAGAAACTGCAGACGGATGTGCAGCTCACGTGCGACGGGCTGGCGCGCGCGTATGGCGCGCAGGTCGACGTCGAGTTTTTCCAGTACTACCCGGCGACGGTCAACACGCCGGCCGAGACGGCGCTGTGCGAAGCGGTGATCGGCGACACGTTCGGTGGCGAACGCCTGTACCGCGACGTGCCGCCGAACATGACGTCGGAGGATTTCGGCTTCATGCTGGAGGAGCGGCCCGGCGCTTACGTGCTGATCGGCAATGCGCCGGAGGGCGCGGCGGCACCTTCGCTGCATCACCCGAAATACGATTTCAACGACGAAATCATCCCGGCCGGTGTCCGGTATTGGGTCGCGCTGGCGCAGCATTACTACAGGCGATCGTCGTGAACGCATGCCTGATGTCGGCGCGCGGCATCGGGCTGCGCCAGATATGGGACGTGCGCGCGCTGCTCGACAGCGGCGCGCCCATGCAGGTGCTGCCCGGCGTCGCGCAGCCCGCGAACGTGTGGGCGGTGTATCCGGCACGGCTGGCTGCGTCGGCGAAGGTGCGGGTGTGCGTCGACTTTCTGGCGGACGTATTCGGCCGCATGGCCTGGCCGGCCGTGTTCGGTGTCAACCTCCGCTATGTCACGGCCGTCGTATCGTCAGGCCACGCTGCCGAGGCGCGTCGCTGAATGGCCGCATGCGATGAACGCCATCCTGGTACCTGATTGACGATTGCAGGAAGATCGTCTTTTGTCATACGACAAAGGGTTCACGCTCCCGGACAAGTTCGCGTGGCCGCGGGCGATTTGCGTCAGACAGGACCGTCTTCACGGGGCAGCGCGAATTCTCAGGATCGAAACATTCCGACATGTAGGCCGTCGGGAACTCACGATTCGTGATCCATAGCATTTTTCACCCCACCGGCTCGGCCGCAAACCACGCGCAGAGTCGAAACGCATTTCCTCTCCCCCTGCCGGCATCGATGATCCATGGAGCCGGTACCACGCTGCATCGTCGCCCCGCGTTTCTTTGGCGTTACGTTTTTTTTGCGTTGCGACGTCCTCCTCCTTCGTCTGTTGCCGTCCCGCTTCGGTGGAATGGTGCCTGGCATCGTTAATGCATGCGTGGTCGGTGTGATGAGCAAAACGAGGGCCGCAACTGCACGCTCGACATACGCATCGGGTGTCTGCCGTTTGCGGGTGCAGTCGCGGTCATCACAGGGCGACGTGACCGACGCCCGTGGCGGTTCCGTCGTCACGCAAGTGACGATGCGTGGCGCAATTCGTACGAGGTTGTTTCAGGCATCGACATCCCCCAGGGTTCGCGATCCCCAGACATTCAATGCTCAGGCCAGGCGTTGTTCCGATGACAGACCCCCGGTTTTCGCGCAGAGACCAGTGAAAGGAGTTCTCCAATGAAATCCCCACTCAAGCTTGCCGTGGCATGTGCAGCGATCTTGTCCGCGACGGCATTGATGAGCCCCGTTTGCAACGCGGGAGCGTCCGGTGCTTCCGCCTCACACAAACGCGTCGAGCCGCCACCGCGCGCGGCCGTCGTGACGGAGATCGTGCCAGGCGTGCCGGAAGAAGAGAAGCGGAATGCCGAGCGCGAGCATGGCAGGGAACCGAACTTCAACGAAGGCAAACATCGTCGGGCCAACGGCGACATTCAGCGCGATTAAGCACGAAGGAGATCACAATGAAAAAGCTCGTTCTCGCATGGGTGCTGGTGCTCGGATTCGCATTCGGCCAGATGCCATCCTCCGTGCTCGCCCAGACCACCACGGCGAACGTCCTCGTGCTCTATGACGCCCCGCCGAACGACCCGTACACGAAGCTCGGCATGGCTTACGCGATCATGCTGCGCAACCTGCTTGGCCATTTCAACACCAACGTCACGCTTGCGCCCGTCGACAGCTATACGGCAGGAACCGTCGAAAAGTACCAGGCGACTTTCTATCTGGGGAGCTATTACAACAACACCCTTCCTGCCGCATTTCTGTCGGACGTCGCCAAGACGTCGAAGACGGTCGTCTGGTTCAAGGACAACCTGTGGGAAGTCGCGTGGGACCCGTCGTACAACTTCACGGCCCGCTACGGATTCACCTTTAGCGGGATCAGCGGGCTGGCCTACGCGCCGACCAGCAGCAACCCGAACCCGGACTTCTTTGACACGGTGCTCTACAAGAACATGAGCATGGTCAAATACTATGCGTTCAACGCGAGCACCGGCGTCGTCAGCGCGGACCCCGACATCGGCGTCACCGCGGTGTCCGATGCGACGAAGGCCAGTGTACTCGTCACCATCAAGGACAGTCAGACCGGTGCGCAGGCGCCCTATGTCATGCGCGCGGGTAATTTCTGGTACTTCGCCGACATGCCGTTCTCGTACATCGGGCCGCGCGACCGGTACCTGGTGATCTGCGATCTGCTGCATGACATTCTCGGGACCAACCAGCCGGTGCTGCATCGCGCGATGGTGCGTCTGGAAGACGTCAACGCGTTCACGACCTCGGCGTCGATGAAGACGCTGACCGACTACATGTATTCCAAGAATATTCCGTTTTCGATTGCAACCATCCCGCTGTACGAAGATCCGCTCGGTGCCTATAACGGCGGTGTGCCGCTGATCGTACACCTCGCGCAGGCGAGCAGCCTGAAGCAGGCGCTCAATTACGCGCTGATCCGGGGCGGCAGTATCGTGATGCACGGTTACACGCATCAATACAATTCGACGCCGAACATCGACAACGCGGTCAGCGGCAATGACTACGAGTTCTGGCTGGCGACGCAGAACCGTCCGGTGGACGAAGATTCGACACAGTGGGCATCGAACCGTCTGAAAGCGGGCCTGCTGGAACTGTCGACGAACGGCTTTGTTCCCTTTGCGTGGGAAGCGCCGCACTACCAGTCGTCGCCCCTTTCGATCAAGGCCGTTCCGCCGCTGTTCAAGACGACGTACCAGCGGGTCGTCTACTACACGTCGGATCAGCCGAACCTGAATTCGACCGCGCCGAATCACGATTATTCGGTCGGGCAATTCTTCCCGTACATCATCAATTCCGACTATTACGGGCAACGGGTGCTGCCCGAGAACCTCGGGAACGTCGAATACAACATCTGCAGTATCGATCCGTTCTCGTGCCTGTCCTACACGTGGCAGGATCTCTACACGAATGCACAGTACGCGCTGACGGTTCGGGATGGTTTTGCGTCCTTCTTCTTCCATCCGTTCTGGCTCGAGCCCGACCTCGGCACGCCCGGGTTCCAGGATTTCCAGAGCCTGGTGAACGGGATCACCGGTCTCGGCTATCAGTGGGTCGCCGGGAATGGCGTCAAGTAGATGATTCCGGATTCGGGAGCGAGCCGGGGAACCGGGCTCGACTCCCTCACCGGGTTCGATGGCGCCACGTTTCGCTTCGTCGGAACGAACGGGACGCGGCGCACGGTCGTTTCGCATGGACGTCGCCGTCGGTCGGAGGCGACGTCGCGCGGATCGATCGCGGTGCCGGTTATGCCGCCGACAGCACGATCGACACGCCCGTCGCCGTATAGACCGGCGTCGCCTTGAAGCCGTCGACGGTCACCGTCGCGAATTTCGCCGCGCCCGCTGCCGCGTCGATCAGTGCGATGGTGTCGCCGGCCTTCGGCGCATAACCGTTCACGAACTTCACGTGCAGCGTGCCGCCCGCGACGGTGAACGCGCCGCCCACGCGCAGGCGGCCGCCGCCGTTGCCGTCGATGTCGAGTTCGAGCGTCGTGTTGTCGAGCTGCGTATAGCGCGTCGCGATCGTGACGGGCGCACCCGCCGCGATCCGGATGCCGCCGCCGGCGCCGACATACACGTCGCCGTTGCCGAACGCCGTCGCGGACGCCGCGGCGAGCGTGCCGCCGCTGACCTGCGTGCCGCCCGTATAGCTGTTGTTGCCCGCCAGCGTCAGCGCGCCGCTGCCTTGCAGCGTCAGCTTGCCGGTGCCCGCGATGTCGTTGCGCCACAGGTCGGCGGCGTTGAGGCCGCCCTTCGACGCATCCATCGCGACGATCACGTTGCCGTTGAATGCGCCGTAACCGTCGGCGGCGGCGAACAGGTTAAGCCGGCCCCAGCCTTCCGCGTCGTCCATCACCGGGTAGCCGGACGGCAGCTCGGTGGTCTTCAGCACGACGCGCCGCTGATCCGCGCCCAGGTACGGGAAACGCGTCTGCAGCAGGATCTCCGCCCCCTTCGGCACGACCGGCGGCGCGCCGGTCGCGTCGAGCGCGCCGAACCCGTAGGTCATGCGGCGCGCGAAGGCCGCCTTGTTCGTCGCGTAATCGGCGAAGCGGTCGGTCGCCGTCGTGCCCGAGCGCGCGAATGCCGGGAACGTCGAATCGGTCGTGCCGGTGAGCTGCTGCAGCGTCTGGTGCGCCTGCCCGTAGGCGGCCTGCGCGTCGTTCGCGTATGCCGCGAGATTGGCCGCGCTGATCGCCAGCGCGAGCATGCGCCCGCCGATCACGTCGAGCGGCGAGTGCATGCCGGCGAGGATGCGGTTCTCGCCGAGTTCGAGGCCGCGGCTGACCATTTCCTGGTAGCGCTCCGGCACGAGCCACGCCATCGTCACGGCGTCGCGCATCGCTTCCGCCTGATGGCCGCTGATGAACCCGCCGTCGGTCGCGGGCGTCGTGCTTTCCGCCGGCACGAGCGTGGGAGCGACGACGACGCTCGTGCTCCAGCGGTACGGCCGCGCATACTTGTAGAAGCGTTTCGCGGGTTCGGTCGACGCGTTGTTGCCCATCTCGTTGAGCAGGTCGACGACCTTCCCGAAGCTCGCGTTCGCGCTGCCGCCCACACCCACGTTGTTGCCCGTGTCGTTGTACAGGACGGTCGTCGCGTCGGCCGGCACGCTGGTGATGCTGGTCGTCTGCTGCGCGGCGGTGCGCCATGCCGAGGTGAGCGGCCCCATGCCGTCGGTCACGCTGTAGCCCTTGCCGCGCCGGTCGTCGTAGTACGCGGCGTCGGCTTGCTGCGGCGTGCGTGCGGTCGTCGCGTTGACCACGTATTGCACGTTCGCCTGCAGCACCGCGTCGTTCAGGATCGTGCCGCACGGCGTGCCGTTGCCGGGCAGCCCCGTGCAGGTCGACGGCGAAATGGCCGGAAACGCGCCGTTGGCCGGCGCGCTCACGCCCGCATCGACGAGCATCGTCGCCGGCTGCCACAGGTCGAGGAAGCGGCTCACCACGCGTACCGCGGCGTTCGTCGACAGCGTGGCGTAACGCGCGTCGCCGCGCTGGTTGGTCGCGACGTTGTCGACGAAGGCGGGCACGCTCGGAACCGGCGCGCTGTCGACGAAACCGGGGTCGGCCGGCGGCGCCGGCATGGCCGCGCTGGTCGGGGTGGTCGACGCGACATCGTCGCCGCCGCCGCACGCGGCGAGAACGATCGCGCTCGACAGCGCGGCGACATGCAGCGGGAAACGGCTTCGTGACGCAAACATGCAAGACTCCATCCTGATGGTCAAAGATGGCGAATTGTGGTGACGATTCGTTACGCGGCCGTTAAGGATTTGTTGCGCGCCGTGCTCCGTGCGCGAAAATTCCCACTATCTGGTTAATTCCCGATACTGAACATCGCGGATGCCATTTTTTCTCGCCCGAGACGGATATTGGGCGGCGTGCCGCTACGCGCCGGCCATGCGTGTGGATGGAAAGTCCGGCGGCTTCGATATCGAATGACGATCCCTGTTGCCGCCACGACACGAGGCGTGACAGTGGCCCGGGGCAATCGTTTGTGTGCAACCCGCGGCCAGGAACCGCGACTCGCCCCATGGCCGTCATGCCGAGCGCGCGAGCGGCTCCGTTTCCGCGCAACACACCCGGTTTCTGCCTTCCCGCTTCGCACGGTACAGCGCCATGTCCGCCTGATGCGACAGCGCGTGCACGGAGGCGGGGCGTGCGCGATGGCCGGTCGCGCAGCCGATGCTGACGGTGAACGGCGGAACGGGTTCCGCAAACCCGTCGAGCCGGTTGCGTTCGACCTCGCGGCGAATCGCCTCCGCGACCTTCGCGGCACCGCGTTCGTCGGTGTCGGGCAGCACCGCGACGAACTCTTCGCCGCCGTAACGCGCGGCGAAGTCGCCGCGCCGCTGCGTATGGGCACGGATGCATGCGGCGAGGAACCGGAGCGCCGTGTCGCCGCGTGCATGCCCGTATCGGTCGTTGTACTGCTTGAAGTGGTCGGCATCGATGAACAGCACCGACAGGCTGCCGTCGTGGCCGCGCTGGAGCCGTTCCCATTCGTCGGCCAGCGCGACGTCGAGCGCGCGGCGGTTGTGCAGGCCGGTCAACGGATCGGTGCGCGTGAGGTCGGTGAGCAGCGTCTGCTTGCGAAGGTTGTCCCGCAACGCGAACGCGAGCAGCCAGACGACCGCGCAGAAGAGCGCGCACAGGAGCGACGCCGACACGCCGACCGACCACGACATCCGGATGAAACCGGCCAGCACGTCGGCTTCGGCCGGCGCGACGACGGCGATCAACGGTGTGCCGGGCACCCGCTGGAACGTATAGAGCCGCAGCGTTCCGTCGATGCGCGAATACGCCGCATAAAAGCCCGAATCCTGGTTCAGCATGCGATCGAAGGCTTTCGAGCGGCGCAGGCGGATCATCTGGTGATCGTTCAGCGACGGATTGCGGGCGAGGATGGTGCCGTCCGCGCGCACGATCGCGCTGATGCCGTGCGGCCCGACGTCCAGCCGGGACAGCAGCTGATCGAAATAGGCGAGGTCGATCGCGACCACCGCGATGCCGTTGAACGTGTGGTCCGGCCGTTCGATGCGCCGGGAGAGCGCGATCGATTCCGTGCCGCCGCGCGAGCGTGCACGATAGGCCTCCGACACGTAAAGGCCGACGTTCGGCGAGTCGCGATGGACCTTGAAATAGTCGCGATCGGCGAAGTTCCAGTGATGGGACGGGCCGCAGCACGCGTCGATCAGCTGGCCTTCGCGGTCCGTCACGCCCATCCCCGTCACGTATTGCGCGGCCGCGCGCTGGAACAGCAGGTCGTGCCGCAGCCCGGCGTCCATGCGTCGCACCGCCGGCTTGCCGAGATCGGCGGAGAGTGCGATCAGCGCGTTGTTGGACGTTTCGACGGTCCGCGCGATCTCGCTGACCAGCACGGCGGCGACGTTGCGCGAGGTTTCGTGCGCGTGCTCGACGACTTCGCTTCTCGTGGCCCAGAGCGTGGCCGCGCTGATGCCGATCGCCGCGAACGACATCAGTGTGCCCAGCGCGCCGACGACAAGATGGTTTCGTCCCGCCCAGTCGGCGATTTTCTCGATGGAGGTGGATGCGGACATGCTGGCGCTCGCAGGGGAGGCCCGGCGCGATGAACCGGGCTGCGCTGAAACCCGGGTTAACGGCAGGTCGTCGCGGAAATCGAGGCCTGGATGCAACGCAAGTGGGCGCGGCGCGGCGCGCAAACGTGTGCGTGCCGGGTGCTCGACGGGGCGCGTATCGGCAAGCGCGAGCGGGGGGACGGCTGGCGAAGCGATCGCGTCGCGGGCTCGACGTTCGGTGCGGCGGAACCCGGAACGCGGGCCTGACGCGGTGCCGGCGGTGTCCCGCCCGCGCGATCAGGCCGGCCCGGCCGCGTCCGTCTCCGCGTCGTCCGTCGCCGCCGCGTGGCGCGCGCGTTTCAGCGTATCGGCCAGCTTCTCGATCGCATGCAGGTCCAGCGTATCGAGATGCTCGCGCACCTCCCGCACGAAGGCCGTGTAATCCTGTTCGTCCGCGTACTGGCCGAGCCATTCCTCGATATCGGTGAGCTGCCCGTTGCCGGCGAGCCGGATCAGCGCGTCGAGCGCATCGTCGGGCGGGCAGCCCATCGCGGGCGCGGTGCCGCCCGGCACGACCTCGTCCGCCGCATGAAACCGCCGCACGAGCTCCGATGCCGGCACGAGCACGTGCCCGACGGCCGGCGCGACGATCGCGAACGAGAACGACGTGCCGACGCCGGGCTGGCTCGCGACGGCCAGTTCGCCGCCCATCGCACCGACGATGCGCTGTGCGATGAACAGGCCGAGCCCGGTGCCGCCGTTGACGGCCTGAACCTGCTGGTACGCGCGAAAGATGTCGCGGGTGCCGCTGATGTCGATGCCGATGCCCGTATCGGCGACCTCGAACAGCAGGCGCCATGCGTCGCCTTCGCGCGACGCATGCACCGACAGCGTGACCGTGCCGTCGCGCGTGAACTTCGATGCGTTGGACAGCAGGTTCAGCAGCACCTGCTGCAGCCGCATCCCGTCGATCGACATCGTGCGCGGCAGCGGGCTGGCCGGCCGGTACACGAACCGGTTGTCCTGCTGCGCGCACAGCGCGAGCGCATAGTGGCCGATGTCGTCGAGCAGGCCGGGCAGGTCGGTCGTGTCCGGCGACACGCCGAGCGGCTGCAGCTCGGCTTTCGTGAACGCAAGGAGTTCGTCGATCAGCGTGAGCTGGTAGCGGATGCTGCGGTCGATCGAGCGGATCAGCCGCGCCTGGCCGCGCGTCGCGCCTTGCAGCAGCAGCTTCGCGTAGCCGTTGATCGTCGACAGCGGCGCGCGCAGGTCGTGGCTGACGTAGCCGAGCGTCTCGATCTTCTGCTGCATGTGCGTCGTGACCTGCTGGAGCGCGTCGTTGAGCGCGAGCGTGCGCCGTGCGACTTCGTCGCGCAGGCGATCCTGTTCGGTGAGCTGCCAGTGTTCGAGCCGCTTGCGTGCCTCGGTGCGCTGGCGGCCCACGTGATGAATCCACGCGGCCAGCACCAGCAGGTGCGTGGCAAGCCCGACGATCGCGATGACGGGGTTCGGATAGATGTCGGATTTGAGCCAGGAGAGCACCGGCGGCAACGCGTCGATGCCGTCGAGCACGCGGATCAGCATGTTGAAGGTGGCGAACGCGATCGCGATCAGCATCACGCGGCCGGTCGGCGTGCGGCGGATGGCGAGCCACAGCGCGAGGCTGATGTTGACGATCCCCAGCGCCGCGTTCAGCCGCAGGCAGAACCACGTGAAGGTCAGCAGGTCGCCGAAAGCGGCGCCGGCCGTGCCGACGAACTCGAGCGCGAGGAATGCCATGTAGACCGCGCGCAACGGCAGCCTGGCCTGCTCGCGCCGGGCGACCGTCAGGATGAAGACGATGAAGCAGGCGATCGCGAGGTACACGAAGATGATCTCGCCGCGTGCCGACCACTCGCGCAGCGCGGGCGGCAGCGCCATCGCCGTATAACCGCGGTAGGCCGCTTCGAACAGCGTCGTGCCCAGCGCAAGCCCGGCCAGTACGTAGAACACGCCGCTGCGCGAAAAGAACCCGATCAGCAGCGCGCACCACACGAGCGCGAGCAGCCCGCCGAAGAAACCGAAGTCCCACATCGTCGCGCGCCGTTCCAGCGCATCCCATGCCGCGCGGGTGAATGCCGCCGGCGCGAGCCGCATCTCCTTGCGCGACGTGACGCGGATCAGCACGGGGATGCTTGCGCCGGCGGGCAGCGTGACGTCGAGTGCGGGGTAGCGCGACGGGGGGCCGGCCGTATCTCCGCCGGCGTCGGCGGCCGGGAAGCGGCTGCCGAGCGTCCACCGGCCGTTCCGGCCGACATAGAAGTCGGCATGGTCGACGCGCGCATCGCGAATCGCCAGCACCAGCGGCCGGGCGGCGCTGTCGCGGTTGGTCAGCGTCGCGCTGACCCACCATGCCGACCGCGAAAACGCGATGTTGAACGAGGGCGCGGCCGTCGTGGCCGCATCGTGCGGTCGATCGGCAACGCGCGCGGCGACCTGTGCGGCGGTCATCGTCGTGCTCGTGTCCTCGAACACCGACACGGCTTCCAGTTGCGCGGGGTTCGGCGTCGCTGCCGCGCGGGCCGTCGCGCAGGTGACGGCCAGTGCGATCAGAAGCAGCAGCACCGCGCGCCATCCGGCTGCCCATGCCGCGCTGCGACTACACATCGGGATGATGCCCGCCGGGTGTGGGCGGCGCGCTGACCGCATGGCGCTGGCGTCGCCAGTCGGACGGCGTGATGCCGAAGCGTTCGCGGAACGCCGTCGCGAAATTGCCGGGCGTGGAAAAGCCGATTTCCTCGGCGATGTCGCCGATCCCCATCGACGTCTCCGCGAGGAAATGCATCGCGGCGCGCAGGCGCGTATCGCGCAGGTACTCGAACACGGTCTGGCCGAGCTGGTCGCGGAACACGCGCGACAGCCGCTTTTCGTGGGTGCCGACCTGCCGGGCGAGATCCTCGAGCGCCGGCGGATGGCGCAGGTCGCGCAGCAGGACCTCGGCCGCCGCGCGCACGAGGGCCGCCTCCGGGTTGTCGGGCATCTCGGGCAGGTGCGCGAACGGCTGGCTGCGCCGCGCGCGCTTCAGGTGGTTGCGGATCCGGGCCAGCACTTCGGTCGGCTCGAACGGCTTGACGATGTAGTCGATCGCGCCGGTTTCGAGCCCCGCGATGCGATCCTCGAGATCGCCCGCGGCCGTGAGGATGATGACCGGGATGGACTGCGTCGACGGCGTCGACGCCAGCAGCCGGCACGCGGCGAAGCCGTCCATGCGCGGCATGCGGACATCCATCAGGATCAGGTCGGGCGCGATCGCCTGGGCGCGGTGATACGCCTGCAGCCCGTCGAACGCGACGCTGATCCGGCACCGCGCGGCACGCAGGATTTCGGTCAGGAGCCGCAGGTCGTTCGGGCGATCGTCGACGACAAGAATATGGGCGTCGGCGAGATCCGGCGTGGAGCGAAGCGACGCCGGACTGGACGAGCGGGATGACATGGTGGCGGACGCGGTGGAAGGGTGGTCGGTCGGATTGAAAGCTTCGCTTTCAGCGCGATTGTTGCGAAAAATTATATGTCGACAACAGTACCGATTGTGAGGATTCCGTGCGGCCCGTGTGGGCATATCCGGCGTGGCGCTGTGCGATTTCGGCACCGGCGCTCCGCCGAATGGAATCGGAGTGGAAAAACATGCCGAATTGCATTTTAATATCGGTCTTTATTTCCGGATTTTATCGGTTGCCGAATCGAATTGGCCCGCAGAATGAATTCGAGCGAGTTGTGTCGAGAGACGATGCGTTTCAGTGGGAAATGGATGCGCTGAATCGACGCCCGCCTGATTAATGTCTTTTTGCGGGATGGTCAAGATTTATCTTGGTGAAAACCGTATTTCGGGCGTGAATGTATGAATGTGAATGCCGTCCGCTCGGGAAAAGCTTTTTTCCGCTCTAGAAAAGATGCGTTTGAATGGATGACCGCACACTAGCCCCGGCGCGGTTGGAATCGGTTCTTCGAGGGGAACGGTTTTGCAAGGATTCCTGCCGCTGCCATATTCGGATGGCGCGATATCCAATGTGACATCGAATGATGGCAATTCTCAGGATGTGAGAATGCGACGACGGACAAGAAAATTGGCACGAGGATAATACAAATTTCATAATTTTCCGAACGAGTACGTATAAAAGACAAGCGGAAAGATTGTGAGGTTGGTCAGGGTGTGACGCATCGACCGGAAAAATCGTCAAGAAAATTCGATCGATTAAATCGATGCGGGGGCGTTCGGCAAGTCAGACGCTATTTCCGGAAATCCGGAAAAGCGTTTGACTGCCGGCGGAGAGAGTGAGCGGTTGCGTGCGCAGCCCGGTGGTCTGATCCGTCCGGGCACGATCGCGCAGCGCGTTCTCGAATCAGGCGGGCACGAAAAACATGAATGCGACAGGCATGGCAGGTCAACGCACCGGTTCGAGCGAACCGGGTGCGCATGCTTCATACCCGGGGACCACGCGGCGTCATCCTCCTCCTGAATGAATCGTGACGGGCCGTCCCGGGGTTCGGGTCGGCATCCGTCCATCCTGCGTCTGAACGACGCCTTCCCATGAAATTCGAGGTCGCCGCCGGCTCGGCGCGACGGCACGCGCACGCGGATTCGCGATGCGCGGGGTCGCGCGCCGCCGTCTTTCGCGCGACATCGGCTTCGATGAACCGATAACCGGCGAATGCCGCCGCGCCGCGTGCCGATGCACGCGTGCGGCGTGCAGTCGTGCGATCGCCCGCGCGATCGCGATTACCGAGCAGTGTTGTTCGATCGTTTAGTTAGCTATCCAAAGTGAAGCGCGAAGCGTCGCGGCACGGACGAGGAGGCAGACCGGTGCGTCATCGCCTGCCGTCGCGTTTGCTGCCGCGTCATCCAGCACATGAGAACCGAGGGAACACAAGATGAACAAGTCGTTCAAGTCGATCTGGAACGAAGCACTGGGGGCCTGGGTCGCGGCTTCCGAGCTTGACCGTGCGCGCGGCAAGCGTGTCGCGTCGGCGAGCGGCCCGCGCGAGCATGCGGCGAACGAGGGCGCCGCGCGACGCGCGGGCCTGCTTTCGGCGCCGTCGCCGCGACGGCTGGCCGTGCTGATGGCGTCCACGTATCTTGCGTTGTTCCATGCGGGGGCGCACGCGCAATACGCGCCGGACGGCGGGTCCGCGACCGGCGGTGTGACGTCGATCTCGATCGGCGTCGGGTCGAGTGCCGCGCAGCAGAACTCGACCGCGCTGGGCAACCTGTCGACGGCAGCAGGCGTTTCTGCCACGGCGCTGGGTCCGGGCGCGCATGCGATGGCGGACGGTTCGACGGCCGTCGGCATCAACGCGCAGGCGACCGGCGTCAACAGCGCATCGCTCGGCGTGCAGGCGATCGGTTCGGGCGCATATTCGGTGGCCGTCGGTAATTCGGCGCAGGCGACGCAGACGGGCACGGTGGCGATCGGCAGTGGCGCGACCGCGAACGGCACGTCCGCCGTCGGCCTCGGGAACAATGCAACGGCATCGGGTCAGTATGCGGTTGCGCTTGGACTCGGTGCGGTTTCGTCGGGCATCGGCGGCGTTGCGCTCGGTTATTCGTCGCAGGCGACCAATCAGGGCGCGATTGCGCTCGGCAACCAGTCGACGAGTTCCGGCGCAGCCGGCGTGGCGGTGGGCAGCGGTGCGTTGACGACCGGCAATTCCTCGATCGCGATGGGTGTCAACAGCGGCGCGAAGGGCGCGACGTCGATCGCGATCGGCTGGGGCGGGACGGCCGGCGTACCGGGCTCGGGCACGCAGTCGCTCGGCACCAGTTCGATTGCATTGGGTTCAGCCACGACGGCCGCGGCCAATCAGGCGATGGCGCTCGGCTTGAGCGCGAACGCATCGGGCGTCAGTTCGATTGCGGCAGGCGTACAGTCGACCGCGACCCAGCAATTCGCGGTCGCGCTCGGCAATCTCGCGCTCGGCAGCGGCGTCTCGGCGACGGCCCTGGGCTCGGGGGCGACGGCGTCGGCCACGAATGCGACGGCCATCGGCATCAACAGTGTCGCGGCCGCGGCGTCCACCGTGGCGATCGGCGACAGCAACTCGATCGCGGCCGCGGCAGGCGCGGGGTCGATCGCAGGCGGCAACAGCTCGAAGGTGTTGAGCGGCGTCGGGGCGGTCGCGCTCGGCCTGGGGCAGACGGTCAGCGGCAACGGTGCGGTGGCGATCGGCGACCCGAGCACCGCGATCGGCACCGGCGCGGTCACGATGGGTTCGAACAACACCGCGAACGGCGACGGCGCGGTTGCGATCGGCAATTCGAACATCGCGCAGGGCACGGGCTCGCTCGCGCTCGGCAATACGTCGACGGCAGCGGCAGCCGGTGCGGTGGCGTTCGGCGCATCGGCCGTGGCGAACAATGCAAACGACGTCGCGCTCGGCTCCGGGTCGACGACGGCCGCGCCGAATCCGACGGCGAGCGCGGTGATTGGCGGCGTCACCTACAACTTCAACGGCACCAACCCGACCAGCGTCGTCAGCGTCGGTGCGGCGGGCACCGAGCGCCAGATCACCAACGTCGCGGCCGGGCGCATCAATTCGGCGAGCACGGATGCGATCAACGGGTCGCAGCTCGATGCGACGAACCAGGCGGTCAATTCGCTGTCGACGTCGACCGCGTCGAGCGTCAGTTCGTTGTCGACGGGGGTGTCGTCGTTGTCGACCGGGCTGTCGTCGGCCAATAGCGCGATCACGTCGTTGTCCACGTCGACGTCGACCGGCATTAGCTCGTTGTCGACGGGGTTGAGTTCGACCGACAGCTCGGTGACTTCGTTGTCGACCTCCACGTCGACCGGGTTGTCCTCGGCCAATAGCGCGATCTCGTCGCTGTCCACTTCGACGTCGACCGGCATCACCTCGTTGTCCACGGGGTTGAGTTCGACCAACAGCTCGGTGACTTCGTTGTCGACGTCCACGTCGACCGGGTTGTCGTCGGCCAACAGCGCGATTTCGTCGCTGTCCACGTCGACATCGACCGGCATTACCTCGTTGTCCACGGGCTTGAGTTCGACCAACAGCTCGGTGACGTCATTGTCGACCTCCACATCGACCGGCCTGTCGTCGGCCAACAGCGCGATTTCGTCGCTGTCCACGTCGACGTCGACCGGCATTAGCTCGTTGTCCACGGGCTTGAGTTCGACCAACAGCACCGTGACGTCATTGTCGACGTCCACGTCGACCGGCCTGTCGTCGGCCAACAGCGCGATTTCATCACTGTCCACGTCGACGTCGACCGGCCTGAGCTCGACCAACAGCTCGGTGGCTTCGCTGTCGACTTCGACGTCGACCGGCATCAGCTCGCTGTCCACCGGCCTGAGCTCGACCAACAGCACGGTCACGTCGCTGTCCACATCGACGTCGACGGGTATCAGCTCGTTGTCCACCGGCCTGAGTTCGACGAACAGCACGGTCACGTCGCTGTCGACTTCGACATCGACCGGCATCAGCTCGTTGTCCACCGGCCTGAGTTCGACGAACAGCGCGGTCACGTCGCTGTCGACTTCGACGTCGACCGGCGTCGCCTCGCTGTCCACCGGCCTGAGCACGACCAACAGCACCGTGACGTCGCTGTCCACCGCGACGTCGACGAGCATCGGCTCGTTGTCCACCGGCCTCAGCTCGACGACCAGCTCGATTTCGTCGCTGTCGACGTCGACCTCGACGACCGTCGGCTCGCTGTCCACCGGCCTGTCGAGCACGAACAGCAACCTGACGTCGCTGTCCACCGCGACGTCGACGGGCATCGGTTCGCTGTCGACCGGCCTCAGCTCGATCGCGTCGAACAACACCAACCTCGGCAACAGCACGGCCGGCGCGATCGGCGGCGGGGCCACCTACGACCCGACGACCGGCACGATCTCCGCGCCTTCGTACGTGACGTACAACAGCGACGGTTCGACGACGGTCAACAACAACGTCGGTTCGGCGATCGACAACATCAACGCGCACGGCATCAAGTATTTCCACGCTAACTCCACGGCGCCGGACAGCCAGGCGCTCGGGCTCGACAGCGTCGCGATCGGCCCGAACGCGGTCGCGAAGGTGGACGGCAGCATCGCGCTCGGCGCCGGGTCGGTGTCCGATCGCGCGACGGTGCCGGCGTCGGGGACCATCCGCAACGGCAGCGCGTCGATTCCGTTCAACACGACCGACCAGACGCTGCTGGGCGCGGTATCGGTCGGCGACGCGACGAGCAAGACGTATCGCCAGATCACCAACGTCGCGGATGGCACCGGCCAGCAGGACGCGGTGACCGTGCGGCAGCTGGCCGGCGCGCTGCAGTCGTTCGCGGTCACGACCACGAAGTACTTCCACGCGAACTCGACGGCCGTCGATTCGCTCGCGGTCGGCGCGGAGTCGGTCGCGGTCGGCCCGACGACGGTGGTCAACGGCGACAACGGCGTGGGGATCGGCAACGGTGCGATCGTCGATGCCACCGCGCCGGGCGGCGTCGCGATCGGCCAGGCGGCGAGCGCCGCGCAGGCCGATGCGATGGCGCTCGGCAGCGGCGCGACGGCCACCGGCGCGCAGTCGGTCGCGCAGGGTGCCAACGCGGTCGCGGCGAGCGTCGGCAGCGTCGCGCTCGGTTCGGGCGCGCACGCCACGGCAACCGATGCGCTCGCATTCGGGGCCGGGGCGTCGGCGACGCTCGCGAACAGCATCGCGCTCGGTTCGGGTTCGCTGACCACTGTCGGTGCGCAGGCGAACTACATCGCGTACGGCCTGAGCAGTCCGCAGTCGTCGGCCGGCGAAGTCAACATCGGCAACCGGCAGATCACCGGCCTCGCGGCCGGCAAGAGCGGCACCGATGCGGTCAACGTGTCGCAGCTCGACTCGGTCGCCAACCAGTTGACGACGCTGATCACCCAGCGCACGTCCAACCTCGGCGGGTCGTACACGACGAACCCGGCCGGCACGAACGTGCCGCCGGGCTCGACGGGGCCGAATTCGTCGGCGGGCGGCTCGGGCGCGGTCGCATCGGGCTCGAACAGCACGGCGGTCGGCAACGGGTCGCTGGCGTCCGGCAACGGATCGACCGCGATCGGCGTCGGCTCGACCGCAACGGGCAACGGGTCGACCGCGATCGGCACGGGCAGCAACGACGGCGGGCGCTCGAACGTCGTCGCGGTCGGCTCGGCGGAGTCGGCGCGCCAGGTCGTCAACGTCGCGGCCGGCACGCAGGGCACCGACGCGGTGAACGTGAACCAGCTGAACGCGGTATCGAACCAGTTCACGCAATCGCTGAACACGGTCAACAACCAGCTCACGCAGATGCAGCAGCAGATCCAGCAGACCGATTCGATGGCGCGCGACGGGATTGCCGCGACGGCCGCGATGGCGTCGATCCCGCACATGGACCGCGACTCGAATTTCGCGATGGGGGTCGGTACGGCGAGCTTCCTCGGCCAGAAGGCGATGGCCGTCGGCATGCAGGCGCGCCTCACGGAGAACCTGAAGGCGACGCTGAACGGCGGTTTCGCCGGCAGTCAGCGCGTGGTCGGCGCCGGTATGTTGTATCAGTGGAAGTGATCCGTGCGCGGCGAACCGTTCCGGCGTGCAGCGCCGGAACGGTTCGCGCTGAACGAGAACGCATCCGCATGCGGCCGCACTGCCGCGCCGCATGCGCGATATCGAACCGATTTTCGGGAGTGAATCAGTGAAGAAAACCTCTCTTGCCCTGCTCGTGTCCGTGGTCTCCCTGGCCGCCTGCTCGAGCGCGTCCGGGCCGACGTTCAATGCCTACGAACTGCAGCCGAGGAACGGCGTGCGGACGTTTCGCGTCGATTGTCACGGCATCCTGTCGAGCGAAAAGACCTGCATGAAGGTCGCGACGCGCATGTGCGACACGCAGCCGGTTCGGCGGGTCGATTCGGAGGCGCCGTTCCGCGACGGCGCGGATCCGCGGTCGATCGAGTTCCAGTGCGGCGCGGCACCCGCGCCGCTTCCGGCGCCGGTGGCGGCGGCACCGGCCGCTGCGGAAAAGGTCAGCCTGACCGGCGACACGTATTTCGCGACCGACTCCGCAACGCTGACGCCCGCCGCGCGCGCTTCGCTCGACGCATTGCTGAACCGTCAGGCGGACCGGCATTTCTCGTTGCTGAAGGTGACCGGCTATACCGACTCGGTCGGCTCGGATGCACACAATCTGGCGCTGTCGATGCGCCGCGCGGAGGCGGTCGGGTCGTATTTGCGCGAGCATGGCGTGAACGCGGATTCCGTGACGGCCACCGGAAAGGGGGACGCCGATCCGGTGGGCTCCAACGAGACCGCCGAAGGGCGGGCGAGCAATCGACGCGTGGAGATCCTGCTGCAGAAGTAGCGGGTGGGGGCCGCGAATATGTCGCGCCGAACGGTGCGCGTGCGACGCTGGTCGATCCGACCGACGTGCTCGCGCGCCAATGCGTGGCGTATGCGACGGCTGCCGGTGCCTGAACTCGAGGTCGGGTGACCCCTTCGGCCGCGCCGCCTTCGATGCGGCGGCCGGCGGGTGTCCGATGTGCCGCGTGGTTCGGGCGGCGCAGGCGTGGATCAGCCGATGCCGGTCTTGTGCGATTCAACGACGACCGCGCACGTGACGAAGCGGTTTCCCGAGGCCGACAAACCGGGCGCCCGGTAGCGGGCGCCACGTCAGTGTCTGAGCACGCAAACAGCGACGATTTCGTATCCGGGGTCGGCATGCAGGTGCGCCGCCATTTCCGCTTCCTCATACGAACGAAACGACGTGGCATCCTCAACCGCCGGTGCCATGCCGATATCGCCATCCTCGGCGGTGCACAGGAACTGCTCGCCGGTCTTCACGACATAGACGGACAACATGATTCCCTCCATCGTTTGCAGGGGGAAATTTCAGTCTAGCAGGCCGGAAAAGGGGCTCGGGCGGTTTGCAGCGCCCGTTTCCGCGAGGCTGTCGCCGGAGGGTTTGCCGCGTCGGATGTCAGCCTGGCATGCGACGGGAGCGGAAAGCCGTGCACAATACCGGCATGCAGACCCCAGATCTCGAACACCTCGTCACCGTCACCATGCCCTTTGGAAAGTACAAGGGCCGACTCATTGCCGACCTGCCCGGGCCTTACCTCAACTGGCTGGCTCGCGAAGGATTCCCGCGCGGCGAAATCGGCCGGCAGCTTGCGCTGATGCATGAAATCGACCACAACGGCCTGCGCGACTTGCTGGAGCCGTTGCGCAAACGCGGATAGCGTCGCTCGGTGCCGAACGGCTTCGCATGCGGCAGCGGCGCTGGCCCGCGCGCACCTACTGTGTTGCCGTTGCTGACATAGAATGGAAAGCGTAGTCGACGGCACAAAGAGGTGCCAACATGAGACGCCTTTATTTCCTCGTACCCGATACGCAGATGGCCAAGGCCATCGTCGACGATCTATTGCGCGCACGTATCATCTGGCGCCATATCCACGTCCTCGCCGATCACAGCGTCACACTCGATCAGTTACCCGAAGCATCGTTGCTGCAAAGCAGCGATGTCGTGCATGCGCTCGAGCGCGGCGTCGCGCTTGGCGGCGCGGCGGGTGCACTGATCGGCCTCGTCGCGCTGGTATTTCCCCCGGCGGAACTCGTGATCGCGGGCGGCGCCGTTGTCGGGTTGACGCTGGCGGGAGCGGGTTTCGGCGCGTGGACCGCCGCGATGATCGGCATCGCCGAGCCGAACGCGCGGCTCCAGCGATTTCGCGAGGCCATACAGGAAGGCCAGATCCTGATCATGGCCGATGTGCCGGCATTGCGAGAGCAGGAAATCGAGGAGATGGTCGCCAGACATTTTCCGACGGCGGACCTGGAAGGCGCCGAGCCCACGACACCGATCTTCCCCTGACGCGCGACAGCAAGCCGGCCTGCCCGATACCCGGGTTCATCGACGCATTTCGTCGAACGCACGGCCGCGCGCGGAGAAGGGCGTTCGCACGTTGCGCCCGCAACCCTGCTTCCGGATCGCTCGAGTGACGCAGGCCCGACGCGCGTGACGCCCTCGGAACCGAAGCGCCGACGTCGAAGCGTCGGCAAGGAGGTCGTATGGAACTGCACATGCAATCGCACCATTGGGCGCGTCGGACGCCGGACTGGGTCGCCGCCGCCGTGGCCGGTCTCGCAGGCGGTGCGCTGGTGATCGCGCTGGAATTCGTCTGGTCGACACTCGTGCTCGGCTCGAGCCCGTGGCAACCGACGCACAAGATCGCGGCGATGGTGATGGGCCGCAGCGCGCTCGGCCAGATGACGCAATTCAACCTTGAAATCGTCGCGATGGCGCTGCTGCTGCACTACGTGCTCGGCGCGATCATGGGGGTGATGCTCGCGGCGATCATGGCGCCGTTCCGCCTCGATTCGAGCGTGGGCATGGAAGCCGCCATCGGGCTGGCGTTCGGGATCGTCGCGTATGGGTGGAACTTCTACGTCATGACGGCCGTGTTCCCGTGGTTCGTCTCCGAGCGGGGTGCCGGGCCGTTGCTGGCCAACCTGTTGTTCGGCGTGGTTGCGGCCATCACCTACGGCAGGCTCGAGCGAGTGCGCAAGCACAACGTGGACGACTGATACATCGCGTTTCCCGCCGCGCCGATCCTGACCACCCGGCGTTCGCGGGAGACACGGAACCCGGTGTCGGCGGCGCCGGCGAGTGATATGCAGCGAGGCGGCCTATGGCCCTTGCGATTGCCCTGGTCCTGATCATCCTGTTGGCGGTGGGGTTTCACTTTGCCAGTCCGTGGTGGATCACGCCGATCGCATCGAACTGGGTGCGCATGGACGACATGCTGACGATCACGCTCGTCATCACCGGTGCATTCTTCGTCGCCATCAACCTGTTCATCGTCGTCGCACTGGTGCGCTATCGGCACCGCAGCGGGCATCGCGCGGCCTACGAGCCGCACAACCGCCGGCTGGAATGGTGGCTGATCGGCCTGACCGCGATCGGCGTGGCGGCGTTGCTGGCGCCGGGGCTGTTCGTCTACGCGGACTACATCCGGCCGCCGCGCAACGTGCTGCAGATGGAAGTGCTCGGCCAGCAATGGCAATGGCGTTTCCGTTTCGCGGGCCCCGGCGGCAAGCTGGGCACGACGGACGTGCGCTACATCAGCAACGACAACCCGTTCGGCCTGAACCCCGCCGACCCCAACGGCCGTGACAATTACCTGATCGAGACGCCTGAGGTACACCTGCCGCTCAACCGGCCGGTCCAGGTGCTGACGCGCTCGCGCGACGTGCTGCACGATTTCTACGTTCCGCCGTTCCGGGCGCGGATGAACATGGTGCCGGGCATGGTGACCACCTTCTGGTTCACGCCGACCAGGGCAGGGCGCTACGACATCCTGTGCGCGCAGCTCTGCGGGATCGGGCACTCCGGCATGCGCGGCGTGGTGGTCGTGGAAGACGAAGCCGCGTTCTCGCGCTGGCTGGCGCAGCAGACCACCTTCGCGCAGCAGCAACTCGCCCACGTGCAGGCAACCCCCGCCGCTGCCGGCGGCGGCGCGCACGCACTCGCCGAACTGGGCAAGACGCTCGCGGCGGCCAAGGGCTGCGTCGCCTGCCACACCGTGGACGGCAGCCCGCTCGTGGGCCCGACCTGGAAGGGACTGTACGGCAAAACCGAAACGATGGCCGACGGCAGCACCGCGAAGGTGGACGAAGCCTATCTGCGCGCGTTCATCCGCAATCCGGCGGCGCGGGTCGTGAAGGGGTTCTCGCCGATCATGCCGCACTTCGACCTGAGCGACCAGGAACTGTCCGCACTGGTGGCGTACATCGAGGCGCAAGGCGGGCCGCCTCCGGCCGGTACCGCGGCCAGGCAATAGCGGAGCAGAAACCATGACCTACGCGCACGGCGACCACGCCCCGCAGAGCTTCTGGACCCGCTATGTCTGGAGCCAGGACCACAAGGTCATCGCGGTGCAGTATGCGATGACGGCCATCGCGATCGGGCTGGTCGGCCTCGTATTGTCCGACCTGATGCGGCTGCAGCTCGGCTTCCCGGGCAAGTTCGCGTTCATCGACGCGAACCACTACTACCAGTTCGTCACGATGCACGGGATGATCATGGTGATCTACCTGCTGACGGCGCTGTTCCTGGGCGGCTTCGGCAACTACCTGATCCCGCTGATGCTCGGCGCGCGCGACATGGTGTTCCCGTTTCTCAACATGCTGAGCTACTGGGTCTACCTGCTGGCCGTGCTGGTGCTGGTGGCGAGCTTCTTCGTGCCGGGCGGGCCGACCGGCGCGGGCTGGACGCTGTATCCGCCGCAGGCCATCCTGCCGGGCACGCCGGGCGTCGAATGGGGCATCGTGCTGATGCTCGTGTCGCTGGCGATCTTCATCGTCGCGGCGACGATGGGCGGCCTGAATTACGTGACCACCACGCTGCAGGCACGCACGCGCGGCATGACGCTGATGCGCATGCCGCTCACGGTGTGGGGCATCTTCATCGCGACCATCATGGCGCTGCTGGCGTTTCCGGCGCTGTTCGTGTCGGCGGTGATGATGCTGTTCGACAGGACGCTCGGCACCAGTTTCTTCGTGCCGGCCGTGGTGTCGATGGGGCAGACGCTCACGCATGCCGGCGGCAGCCCGCTGCTGTTCCAGCACCTGTTCTGGTTCTTCGGGCATCCGGAGGTCTACATCGTCGCGCTGCCGGCCTTCGGCATCGCATCGGACCTGATCAGCACACACGCGCGCAAGAGCATCTTCGGCTACCGGATGATGGTGTGGGCCATCGTCGTCATCGGCGCGCTGAGCTTCGTGGTCTGGGCGCACCACATGTTCATCGCCGGCATGAACCCGTATTTCGGTTTCTTCTTCGCCACCACCACGCTCATCATCGCCGTGCCGACCGCCCTCAAGGTCTACAACTGGGTGCTGACGCTATGGCGCGGCGACATCCACCTGACCGTGCCGATGCTGTTCGCCATCGGCTTCATCAGCACCTTCGTGCTGGGCGGGCTGACCGGGCTCTACCTCGGCAACGTGAGCGTGGACATCCCGCTGTCGAACACGTATTTCGTGGTCGCGCACTTCCATATGGTGATGGCCGTGTCGCCGATCCTGGTGGTGTTCGGCGGCCTCTACCACTGGTACCCGAAGGTGACGGGCCGCATGCTCGACGACACGCTCGGGCGCGCGCACTTCTGGATCACCTTCGTCGGCACCTATGCGATCTACTTCCCGATGCACTATCTCGGCATCCTCGGCATGCCGCGGCGTTATTACGCGTACCAGGGCTACAGCTTCATCCCGCATTCGGCGCAGACGCTCAACACGTTCATCACCGTCGTCGCGCTGATCGTCGCGGCCGCGCAGTTGCTGTTCCTGTTCAACCTGGCGTGGAGCCTCGTGCACGGCCGGCGCGCCGACGGCAACCCGTGGCGGGCCACCACGCTGGAATGGCAGACGCCGCAAACGCCGCCCGCGCACGGCAACTGGGGCGCGGCGCTTCCCGTCGTCTACCGCTGGGCATACGAATACAGTCCGCCGGGGCAAGAGGAAGATTTCGTGCCGCAAAACCAGCCGCCCGCGACGGTGCCTGAACCGGCCCACCCGGCGCTTCACCCCGGCGAGGCCCACGAATGACCACGCTGCCGCGCCTCTTCGTTCACGACGCGCGACCCGGCTCGCCGAATGCGGGCCGCACCGGCCTGATCGTCTTCATGGCGGTCGCGACGACGTTGTTCTCGCTGTTGCTGCTCGCCTATGCGATGCGCATGCGCGAGCCCGACTGGCAGCCGATCCCGCATCCGGCGCTGCTGTGGTGGAACACCGGCGCGCTGGCGCTGGCCAGCGTCGCCATGCAGCGAGCCCGGCAACCGGCCTTGCACCGCACCGCGTGGCTCGTGTGCGGCGGCGTGCTGGCGGCCGCGTTCGTGGCCGGGCAACTGACCGCCTGGCACCTGCTGTCGGCTGGCGGGCAGACCGTTGAGGTCAATCCGTCGAACAGCTTCCTCTACCTGCTCACCGGCCTGCACGGATTGCATGTGCTGGGCGGGCTGGCGGCGTGGGCGGTGACGATCGCGCGGCTCCGGCGCGCGGACCCGTTCCGGGCCCGGCGCGTCATCGATCTGTGCGCGCTCTACTGGCATTTCCTGCTCACGGTGTGGCTCGTGCTGTTGGCGGCGATGTGGTGGCTGACCCCCGGGATCGTCGCCGCCGTCTGCGGGCCGTTGTATGGAGCTGCGCCATGACCGCGCCCACGGCCCCCACCGGACCCGCCGCCGGTTCGCCCGCGGCCCCGCCTGCCGATGCGTCATCTGCCGACACCCGGCCCGACGGCTGGCGCGGCATCGTCACGGACTGGTCGGCCGATCGTGAAGTCTTCAAGGTGCCGTGGGGCAAGGCGATGATGTGGATCTTCCTGCTGTCGGACACGTTCGTCTTCAGCAGTTTCCTGATTGGCTACATGACGGTGCGCATGTCGACCACGGCGCCGTGGCCCGATACCGCGAAGGTGTTCGGGCTCAGCGTGGGCGGCGTGGAGGTGCCGTTGCTGCTGATTGCGATCATGACGTTCACGCTGATCAGCAGCAGCGGCACCATGGCGATGGCCGTCAACTTCGGCTACCGGCGCAACGCGAGGCCCGCCGCCGCGCTGCTGCTGGCGACCGCGCTGCTGGGCGCCACCTTCGTGTCGCTGCAGGCGTTCGAATGGAGCAACCTGATCTTCCGGGAAGGCATCCGCCCGTGGGGCAATCCGCTGGGCGCGGCGCAGTTCGGCGCGTGCTTCTTCACGATCACCGGGTTCCACGGCTTTCACGTGACCTGCGGCGTGATCTACCTGCTGCTGATCGCACGCAGGATCCTGCAGCCGGGGTTCACCGAACACGGCAACTTCCAGATCGTCGAGATCGCCGGCCTGTACTGGCACTTCGTCGACCTGGTGTGGGTGTTCATCTTCGCGCTGTTCTACTTGTGGTGAGGCAGGCCATGGACCATACCGATCCCGCCGATCGACCCGACGCCGCGCACGGCCAGCAGCATCCGATCGGCCTCTACCTGAAGATCTGGGGCCTGCTGTTCGTGCTGAGCACGTTGTCGTACCTGGTCGACTATTTCAACGTGCAGGGCCTGTTGCGCTGGGTACTGATCGTCGTGCTGATGATCGCCAAGGCCGGGCTGATCGTGTCGGTCTTCATGCACATGATGTGGGAGCGGCTGGCGCTGGTGTACGCGATTCTCGTGCCGCCGCTGTGCCTGCTGGTGCTCATGGTGCTGATGGCGGCCGAGGCGCATCACACGTTCGGGATGCGGGAATTGTTTTTTCGCTGATTCCTTCGCAAGGCGGTTCGCAGGGGATGAACGTGTCGCGGCGCGACGGGCACGGTGACGGGCCGCGGTTGTGCGCCGGGCGGCGTCGTGGCGTCGAAGGAGCCGGTCATCCGGCCACGCAAACATCGAGGAGGGCAAGATGAAGTTTTCACGCCGACGTTTTATTGCTGCCACCACCGTTCTGGCATCCGCGCTGGCCGTTGGGCGCCGCGCGGCCGCGGCAGATGCCGCGGCCGGTGCCGGTGCCGTGCAGGAAACGGATGCAAACGCCCAGGCCCTCGGCTACAAGACGGATGCAAGCCGGGTCGACCATGCGAAATTCCCGAAATTTCAGGCGGGCGAGGCTTGCGCGAATTGCCAGTTCTTCCAGGGCAAGACCGGTGCGCCGATGGCGCCGTGCGCCATTTTCGGCGGCAAGCAGGTCAATGCGAAAGGCTGGTGCGGCGCTTACGCGAAAAAGGCGTAGCAGGGCAGGGGCGAGCGGGTGGCCGGGATACGTGATGCCCGGCCCTCCATGACTGATCGGACTCGAGCCACGCGCCCGGCGCGACGCGAAATCCGGATGGCAGGCAAGGGTCAGAGATCGCCGCGCACTTCACCGGTTCCCAGCGCGGTCCGCTGCCGGTTGACTTCCGCCCAAAGCGCGTCGCTGTCGTCATTGCGCAACTGGACCATCCAGTCCAGTTGATCGTCGGTCACGTCGAAGTATTCCAGGATTTCCCGGCGAACCCCATCGACGAACTGCGCGAATTCCGGGGTTGCCTGGGCCTGCGCGTGCAACGCGTCGTATTCCGCGTCGTCCGCGCCGCCGCCGTGCTCGTCGATGTAGCGCGAGATCCACTGGTCTATTTCGCGGTCGTAGTCGGCTTCGGCGCGCATCGCTTGCACGGCCGTGTAGAAATCCAGTTCGGCAAACGCGGCGATCGCCGCCGTTGTCGCCTCGTCGAAGGTAGTCGTCATTCCATCTCTCATGTTGGTCAGCGCGCATCATCGCACGGGCTGCACCCGGGCAGGTACGTTGGATCCGGATGGCGCAACACACGGCTTGTGTGCCGAAGTCCGACCCGGGCAACGGCACCATTTTCGGAAGGGGGATGCCTCCGCCGGATAGCTCGTCGGCGGTATGTTACCGGCTCGAAACGACCCGGAGCGGTCAGCCGGTCGACACGGAATCATCGGCTGCTGGAAATCACGTCGCTCATGTATTGATTCAGGTCGCGAAAATCCTGAACGGTCCAGGCATGCGGCGCCAGCTTGACGCCGTTCTCCCGCAAGGTTCTCGGAATCAGGTCCCCGTTCGGGCGAAGTATTACCGATGAAACGATGACGCCTGGATAATCATGGAGCCGCTTCTTGAACGCGGCAGTCGTGAGGTCGGGCGTGGGGGGATTGCTTTTTCCGGCCAATGGCCCGGTGCCCTTGATATCTGCGCCATGGCACATCGCGCATCTCTGTATGAAGAGATTTTTTCCGTTGATGTTTTGCGAGAAGGCGAGTGAAGGCTGAGTCAACACCCACGCTCCCAGCGAAGTGATGAGCCATGTTCTTGCTTTCATTTTCCTTGTCGTATCACGCGGATTGCCCGGCCGGGGAGTATAAACGCGTTATCGCGGAATGGGCCGCGCCTCCAACCGCCATCCCATGCCGCCCTCAGGGTCGTCATGGAAAACTGTATGAATGTACAGTATAGTGTCCGTCGAAATCGGGCCGCACAGGTGCAACCCTTGCGGCGCGTGCGCCGCGCCTGCGGGCATCCGCCGCAGCGTTCCGGCACCGGGCACTCTGGTTAACTCATTCAGACGGGCAGGCAAATTGTCATCCAGCAATCTGATCCGCATTCGCGGAGCACGTCAGCACAACCTCAAGAACCTCGATCTCGACCTGCGCACCGGCGAGATGACGGTCGTCACCGGCCCGTCGGGCTCCGGCAAGTCGAGTCTCGTGTTCGACACGCTGTACGCGGAAGGCCAGCGGCGCTACGTCGAGACGTTCAGCGCGTACGCGCGGCAGTTCCTCGACCGGATGGACCGCCCGCAGGTCGAGCGGGTCGACGGCGTGCCGCCCGCGATCGCGATCGACCAGACCAACCCGGTGCGCAGTTCGCGCTCGACCGTCGGCACGATGACCGAGTTGAACGATCACCTGAAGCTGCTGTACGCGCGCGCGGCCGAGCTGTTCGACCGCAAGACCGCGCGGCAGGTGCGGCACGACACGCCGGAGACGATCTACGCGGAGCTCGTCGCGCGCACGCAGGCGGACGATCCGCGCGTCGTCGTCACGTTCCCGGTCGAGCTGCCCGAAACGGCGTCCGATGAAGAAGTCGCGCAGTGGCTGTCCGCGAGCGGTTACACGCGCGTGCAGGCGCAGCGCGAGGTCGCGTCGCCCACCGGGCCGCGCAAGGTGCTCGACGTGGTGGCCGACCGCTTCCGCGTGCAGCAGGCCGACAAGGTGCGCGTGGTCGAGGCGATCGAGGCGTCGCTGAAGCGCGGCGGTGGCCGCGTGAACGTATACGTGCTGGCCGCGGACGCGGAAAACGCAACGGCCGAGCCGTTGATCTGGCGCTTCTCCACCGGGCTCCACGATCCCGACAGCGACCTGCGCTACGCGGAGCCGCAGGCGGCGCTGTTCTCGTTCAATTCGGCGTACGGCGCATGCGAAACGTGCCGCGGCTTCGGCCGCGTGATCGGCGTCGATCTCGGCCTCGTGATTCCCGACGCGCGCAAGACGCTGCGCGGCGGCGCGATCAAGCCGATGCAGACGCCCGCGTGGAAAGAGTGCCAGGACGACCTGATGCGCTACGCGGCGAAGGCCGGCATCCGGCGCGACGTGGCGTGGTCCGAGCTGTCGGACGCCGAGCGCGACTGGGTCGTCAACGGTTCGCCCGACTGGAACGGCAAGTGGCAGAGCCAGTGGTACGGCGTGAAGCGCTTCTTCGGCTATCTCGAGTCGAAAGCGTACAAGATGCATATCCGCGTGCTGCTGTCGAAATACCGCAGCTACACGCCGTGCGACGTATGCGGCGGCGCGCGCCTGAAGACGGAATCGCTGCAGTGGCGGCTCGGCTCGAAAGAGAACGCCGACGGCGTGCTCGCGCCGGCCGGCCGCTTCATGCCGCGCGGTGTCGACTGGAGCCGCGCGCAGCTCGAGGCGCTGCCGGGCCTGACGGTGCACGACCTGATGCTGCTGCCGATCGAGCGCATCCGCCGCTTCTTCGACGACATCAGCCTGCCGAGCGCGCTGCTCGACGACGCATTGAAGCTGCTGCTCGCCGAGGTGCGCACGCGCCTGAAATACCTGTGCGACGTCGGGCTCGGCTACCTGACGCTCGACCGGCAGAGCCGCACGCTGTCGGGCGGCGAGGTGCAGCGGATCAACCTGACGACGGCGCTCGGCACGTCGCTCACGAAAACCCTGTTCGTGCTCGACGAACCGAGCATCGGGCTGCATCCGCGCGATCTCACGCGGATCGTCGAGGCGATGCAGCGGTTGCGCGACGCGGGCAATACGCTGGTGGTGGTCGAACACGATCCGTCGGTGATGCTCGCGGCCGATCGCCTGATCGACATGGGGCCCGGCCCGGGCGAGCGCGGCGGCACGATCGTCTATGACGGCACGCCGGCCGACATCCGTTCGGCGCACACGCTGACGGGCGAGTATCTCGGCGGCCGCAAGCAGGTCGCGCATGCGTCGAACTGGGCGCGCCGGGTGGTCGACGCGAATACGCCGCGCATCGTGCTCGAAGGCGCGAGCGAACACAACCTGCGCGACGTGACGGTCGAGATTCCGCTGCAGCGGCTCGTCTGCGTGACGGGCGTGTCGGGGTCAGGCAAGTCCACGCTGCTGCAGGACGTGCTCTATCCGGCGATGGCGCGGCACCACGGCAAGGCGACCGAGTCGCCGGGTGCGTACCGCAGCCTCACGGGCGCCGACCAGGTGGGCGACGTCGTGTTCGTCGACCAGTCGCCGATCGGCAAGACCACCCGTTCGAACCCGGCGAGCTACGTCGGCGCGTTCGACGAGATCCGCAAGCTGTTCGCGAAGGCGCCGCTCGCGCTGCAACGCGGCTACGGCGCCGGCACGTTCAGCTTCAACTCGGGCGACGGCCGTTGCCCGACCTGCGGCGGCTCGGGTTTCGAGCACATCGAGATGCAGTTCCTGAGCGACGTCTACCTGCGCTGCCCGGACTGCGACGGCAGCCGCTACCGCGCGGAGATTCTCGAAGTGCGCATCGAGCGCGACGGCCGCGCGCTGAGCATCGCCGACGTGCTCGATCTCACCGTCAGCGAAGCGGCCGCGTTCTTCGCGACCGACGCCGAGGTGCTGCGCGTGTTGCAGCCGATCGTCGACGTCGGTCTCGAATACGTGAAGCTCGGCCAGCCGGTGCCGACGCTGTCGGGCGGCGAAGCGCAGCGCCTGAAGCTGGCCGGCTTCCTCGCCGAATCGGCGGCGGCCGTGAACGGCCGCCGGGTCGTCACGGAAGAGGCGCGCATCGCGCGGGCGAAGCTGTTCATGTTCGACGAGCCGACCACCGGGCTGCACTTCGACGACATCGCGAAGCTGATGCAGGCGTTCGGCAAGCTGCTCGCGGCCGGCCATTCGCTGATCGTGATCGAGCACAACCTCGACGTGATCCGCGCGGCCGACTGGCTGATCGATCTCGGCCCGGAAGGCGGTGACGGCGGCGGCCTCGTGCTGTGTGCGGGCACGCCCGACGACGTGAAAGCCTGCGCCGAATCGCATACCGGCGTGGCGCTGCTGCAGTACGAACGCGCGATGGACGCCGACATGGCGCTCGCCGACGAAGGCAAGCCGCTGCAGGCCGTGCTGAACGCGGCGCGCGAGCGGCGTGCGATCGAAGGCGAGGACGTCGTGCGGATCGTCAACGCGCGCGAGCACAACCTGAAGGCGCTCGACGTCGACATTCCGCACGGCAAGTTCAACGTGATCACCGGCGTGTCGGGTTCCGGCAAGTCGACGCTCGCGTTCGACATCCTGTTCCACGAAGGCCAGCGCCGTTACCTCGAATCGCTGAACGCGTATGCGCGCTCGATCGTGCAGCCGGCCGGCCGCCCCGAGGTCGACGCGGTGTACGGCATCCCGCCGACCGTCGCGATCGAGCAGCGGCTGTCGCGCGGCGGGCGCAAGAGCACGGTCGCGACCACGTCCGAGGTGTGGCACTTCCTGCGGCTGCTGTACGTGAAGCTCGGCCTGCAGCATTGCATCCACGACGGCACGCCGGTCACGTCGCAATCCGTCGAATCGATCGCCGCGCAGTTGCTGCGCGATCATCGCGGCGAACACGTCGGGCTGCTCGCGCCGCTCGTCGTGAACCGCAAGGGCGTGTATACGGATCTCGCGAAGTGGGCGAAGGCGCGCGGCAGCACGCATCTGCGCGTCGACGGCGAGTTCGTGCCGGTCGATCCGTGGCCGAAGCTCGACCGCTTCCGCGAGCATACGATCGAGCTGCCGGTCGCCGATATCGTCGTGTCCCCCGACAACGAAGCCGAACTGCGACGCGTGCTCGACGAGACGCTCGAACTCGGCAAGGGCGTGATGCATCTGCTCGCGCCGCTCGACGGGCTGCACGACGCGATGCAGAACGATCATTCGACCGCGCGGGTCGGCACGGTCAAGGTGCTGTCGGTCAAGCGCGCGTGCCCGGTGTGCGGCACGAGCTACCCGGAGCTGGACCCGCGGATGTTCTCGTACAACAGCAAGCACGGCTGGTGCACGACCTGCGTCGGCACCGGCGTCACGCTCACGCGCGAACAGCGCGCCGCGTATGACGACACGGTGCTCGCCGGGGACGATCGCGGCCGCGAGCAGACGCTGCCGTCGGACGAACAGGAACCGGAAGGCGTCGGCAACGAGCCGTGCCCGGATTGCAACGGCACGCGGCTGAACCCGTCCGCGCGGGCGGTGACGTTCGACGCGCATCCGATCGTCGAGGTCGCGCAATGGACGGTGTCGGACACGCGCCGCTGGATCGACGGGCTGGAGCTGACGGGGCGCGACGCGCAGATCGCGCGCGACATCGTCAGCGAGATCGGCAGCCGCCTCGCGTTTCTCGAGGAAGTCGGGCTCGGCTACCTGAGCCTCGATCGCGCGGCGCCGAGCCTGTCGGGCGGCGAAGCGCAGCGCATCCGGCTCGCCGCGCAGCTCGGCAGCAACCTGCAGGGTGTCTGCTACGTGCTCGACGAACCGACGATCGGCCTGCATCCGCGCGACAACCAGATCCTGCTGGATGCGCTGCGCAAGCTCGGCGACAAGGGCAACACGCTCGTCGTCGTCGAACATGACGAGGACACGATCCGCCGTGCCGATCACATCATCGACGTCGGCCCGGGCGCGGGCAAGCGCGGCGGCACGCTGGTCGCCGAGGGCGCGGTCGCCGATCTGGCCGCGCAGCCGAATTCCGTGACGGGCCGCCTGCTCGCGCAGCCGATGACGCATCCGCTGCAGCCACGCCGCAGCGTGAGCCTGCCGGGCAGGAAGGGCGGCGCGGCCGTGCCGGAAGCCTGGCTGACCGTGCACGGCGCGCGGCTGCACAACCTGCGCGACGTCACGGTCGGCATTCCGCTCGCGCGGCTCGTCGCGGTCACGGGCGTGAGCGGTTCGGGCAAGTCGACGCTCGCGCGCGACGTGCTGATGACGAACCTGCTCGACGCGGTCGGCCGCTCGGTGCTGTCGTCGCCGGCCACGCGCCGCGCGCGCAAGGCCGCGCAGCAGGACGCGCCGGCCGCCAACCGCCGTTCGAGCGTGCTCGCGCGCAGTGCGCCGCGGCCGTCGCTGAACGTCACGCATGCGTGGCAGGGCTGCGAATCGCTGAGCGGCTGGGAGCAGATCGACCGCGTGCTCGAAGTCGACCAGACGCCGATCGGCAAGACGCCGCGCTCGTGTCCGGCCACCTATATCGGCGTGTGGGACACGATCCGCAAGCTGTTCGCCGATACGCTGGAAGCGCGTGCGCGCGGCTACACGGCGTCGCGCTTCTCGTTCAACACCGGCGACGGGCGTTGCCCCGCATGCGAAGGGCAAGGCGTGCGCACGATCGGGATGAGCTTCCTGCCCGACGTGAAGGTGCCGTGCGACGTGTGCCACGGGCAGCGTTTCAACCCGGAGACGCTCGCCGTCACGTGGCGCGGCCGGAACATCGGCGACGTGCTGACGATGGAGATCGACGAGGCGGTGGAGTTTTTTGCGCCGATCTCGAACATCGCGCATCCGTTGCAGCTGATGAAGGATGTCGGCCTCGGCTACCTGACGCTCGGCCAGCCGTCGCCGACGTTGTCGGGCGGCGAGGCGCAGCGCATCAAGCTCGTCACCGAGCTGACGAAGGTGCGCGACGACATCACGCGGCGCGGCCAGAAGGCGCCGCACACGCTGTACGTGCTCGACGAGCCCACGGTCGGCCTGCACATGGCGGACGTCGCGAAGCTGATACGCGTGCTGCACCGGCTCGTCGATGCGGGGCACAGCGTCGTCGTGATCGAGCACGACCTCGACGTGATCGCGGAAGCCGACTGGATCATCGATCTCGGGCCGGAAGGCGGCGTGGGCGGCGGCACGATCGTCGCGGCGGCGCCGCCGGAAGCGCTCGTGCAGGTGCGCGCGAGCCATACGGGGCAGGCGCTCAAGCCGGTGCTCGCGCGAACGGGCACGGGCACGGGCGAAGGGGAAGCCGAGCGCGAGGGAGAAGCGCGGGTCGGGTGAGCGCGACACTTCGTGTTGACGGCACCGGTGCCAGGGGGATTGCCTCCTGGCTAACGGGCTCGGTTCTGTTCTTTCAAGCCGTGGGGTAATGGCTCCGGTGTGGCGCCGTTACCCCGCTTCCGATGCGCGAAGCCTCGCGCTATCGGAGCTTCGTTTTCTGGTGTAGACCGGCGCCATTCCTGCATGCGGCGCCGTCAGGTCTGTCGATCGCTCGCTCGATTGCGTGCCCGTCAGTTGAAACATATCCCCCACGCGTTTCTGCGCTGTCGCATCCATTGCGTGATCGGGTTCGGCTGCGCGTCGAATCGTTGCGCCAGAGCGGCCAGCGTCCGCTTGCCTTTGGCGTTTCAAGTGCAGCACCTTTGCATCGAACCCCGTCGGGTGTGACGGTCGGGTTCTCTTCTTCATCGTCCAGGTTTCCGGGCCGCATTATCGCGGGCGCATGAATCGCACGTTCCCCTTGTGCGACTGCCCGGGTTTGTACGGCCACGCCTGAATCAATCTCGATTTTCATTATGTGTGCACGCGCTATCTGTTTTGATGCGCGCGTCATATCCATAGAAGAAATGACTGCAACGGGTCAGTCGCACGTTCTCCATAATCGACATCCGAGATTGCCTGCCTGTTCGACGCTTTTTCATGAAAGTTTGAATCCGGTCAGCCCGGCCATTCGCGAGGTTGAGTTCGATGTCTCGTTTCCTTTTTTCGATCCCCGATAAAAAACCGATCGCCAAAGAGGTGAACGCGCGCGTTCCGGTCGATGGTGCCGTGCCGGTCGTACGTCATGCCTGTCGACAGGCGGATCGGGCAGATCCCGGGCCGACAGCGCGCGGCGCGTGTACCACCAGACAGACCCAATGACGAAGGATACGAAAGTGAGCAACGTCCGCATTGATCACATTGCCTTCCTGACACCGGGCAATTACGCCGGTGAAGACGCGGCGGCGGGATTCGAGCAGACGCTCGAACTGTTCAGCGCGGGCGAGGCGCTCGGTTACGACAGCGCGTGGGTGCGGCAACGTCATCTCGAGCGCGCCGTGTCGTCGGCCGCCACGTTTCTCGCGGCGGCGAGCCAGCGCACGACCCGGATCGGATTGGGCGCCGCGGTCATCCAGATGGGATACGAGAATCCGTTCCGGCTGGCCGAGGATCTCGCCACCGTCGACGTGCTCTCGCGCGGGCGGCTCAATGTCGGGCTCAGCGCGGGCGCGCCGAATCACGGCGCGCTGCTGGGCGAGCGGCTGTTCGACACCGATCCGGATCTCGTCGACTTCTCGCATGCGCGTGTGGCACGCCTGCGCCGCAATCTCGCCGGCGACTGGCTCGGCGACGACGACACGTTCGTCGAATCGGCTGCGGGGCGGGTCAGGCCTCGCGTGAGCCCGTTTGCGCCGGGCCTGACGGGGCGACTCTGGTACGGGGGCGGTTCCAGGCGCTCGATCGAATGGGCCGCCAGGAACGGGTTCAACCTGCTGATCGGCAATATAACCACGGGCGAGGGCACCGATAGCCATATCGACGCCCAGTTGCGGCAACTGGATCTGTATCGCGACCATTGGCATGAAGCTCACGAACCGCGGATCGCGCTGGGGCGTGTGATCGTCCCGACCGACGGCGCGAGCGCGAAGGAGCGCGAACGCTATCGCGCATTTGCCGACGCGCGCCACGCCCGCACGCTGGCGCCGCAGGGCGAGCGGCGCACGCTGTTCGCGCCGGATCTCGTCGGCAGCTCGGACGAGATCGTGGAGCGGCTGCTGGCCGACCCGGTGGTCGGGCAGGTGCGGGAGCTGCGCCTCGAATTGCCTTACGACCTGCCGTTCGAGAACTACCGGCAGATCCTCGACGATTTCATCACGCGTATCGCCCCGGCACTCGGGTGGCAGCCGGTTGACCGACGCGAGCCCGCCGCGGCCTGATGCGATCGACATGACATTCCATCGAATGGCGCACGTGATCGGAGTCGGCGACGGACCGGATGCCGCCGGGCACGCCGCACCTTCGATCTCGTTGCAACTGGACCGAACATGACCACCGCTTCTCCATCCCGGCTCGCGGCAATCGGCCGCCCGCGCCGCTTCGGCAACAAGCAGACGCATCCGGTACGCCGCTTCGGCGGCATCGCGATCGCCATTGCGCTGCATCTCGTCCTGATCTGGGCGCTCGTGAACGGTCTCGCGACCCGGGTCGTCCAGATCGTCCAGCAACCGATCGAGGCACGCATCATCGCATCGGTGAAGCCGCCGCCTCCGCCGCCGCCACCGAAGCCGGTCGAAAAGGTCGTGTCGAAGCCGCGGGTGACGGCGCCGCCGCCGCCGTTCGTGCCGCCGCCGGAGGTGCACGTGCAGGCCGCGCCGCCCGCCACCATCACGCATCAGGACGTGCCCGCGCCGAGCGCACCGGTGCACGAGGCGCCGCCCGCGCCGGCGCCCGTGCCGGTTGCCAAGCCGGTGAATCGCGAGATCGGTGTGGTCTGCCCGAATTCGGACGAGGTGCGGTCGTCGATCGTCTACCCGGCGGAGGCGCAGGACAACAACATCACGGGCGACGTGACCGTCGAATTCACCGTCGATCCGGACGGCCGCGTCACGAACCTGCGGGTCGCGCAGCCGGCCGACCCGGTGCTCAATCGTGCGGCGCTCAACGCGGTCAAGCGCTTCAACTGTATCGCCCAGGGGCAATCCGTGCGTGTGCGGGTACCGTTTTCCTTCAACCTGAATTGACGCAGGCCACGGCAAGCCGTTCGACCGGGCCGGTTTTTCGAATCGACACATGACGCATACGGAGTCCTTATGAACAAGCGTTTTCGCGCCGCAGTCGCGGCAAGTCTGATGATATCGGCCGGCATCGGCGGCACGCTGATCGCCCCGCAAGCCGTGCTTGCACAGCAAGCGCCGGCATCCGCGAGCCAGACAACCTCCGGCGTGGCACTGACCTCGGCGGCACCGGCTGCCTCAAGTGCGGCTGATCATGCAGTGCCGCCGCCCGAACCCGCGACGTCGGCCACCGTCGAGAACCCGTACGGCCTGGGCGCGCTGTGGGCGAACGGCGACTTCGTCGCGCGTTTCGTACTGGGGCTGCTCGTGGTGATGTCGCTCGGCAGCTGGTACGTCATGGTCACCAAGTTCATCGAGCAGGCACGCGCGAACGGCCGCGCGAAGTCGGCCGACGAGCAGGTCTGGAATGCGCCGACGCTGGCCGAGGGTGCCGCCCAGCTCGACGATACGTCGCCGTTTCGCTTCATCGCCGAGAATGCGATCGAGGCGGGCGAGCACCACGACACCGCGCTGCTCGATTCGGTCGACCGCAACACCTGGATCGAGCTGAACATCGAGCGCTCGATCACCAGCGTGTCGAACCGCCTGCAGGACGGCCTGGCGTTTCTCGGCACGGTGGGCTCCACCGCGCCGTTCGTCGGGCTGTTCGGCACCGTGTGGGGCATCTATCACGCGCTGACGGCCATCGGCATCGCGGGCCAGGCGTCGATCGACAAGGTTGCCGGCCCGGTGGGCGAGGCGCTGATCATGACCGCGATCGGCCTGGCGGTCGCCGTGCCGGCCGTGCTCGGCTACAACTTCCTCGTGCGTCGCAACAAGTCCGTGATGGAACGCGTGCGCGATTTCGGCGCGCAACTGCACACGGTGTTGCTCGCGGGCGGCAGGCGCGCGGCGGGCCGCATCGCGACGCCGGCGGCACAGTCGCCGCAGGCGCTGGCGGTTCAGTCGTAAGCGGGGCGCGTCATGGCAATCAGTGTCGGCGGTGACGACAACGACGAGGTGATCTCGGCGATCAACACGACGCCGCTCGTGGACGTGATGCTGGTGCTGCTGATCATCTTCCTGATCACGATCCCGGTGGTGACGCACACGATCCAGGTGCAGTTGCCGGCGGAGCGCGTCCAGCCGCTGCAGACCCAGCCGAAAAGCATCGAGATCGCGGTGAACCGGCAGGGCGACCTTTTCTGGGGCACCGAGCATGTGAACCTTCCGACGCTGGTGTCGCGGCTGAAGGAGATTTCGACGCAGGCGCCGCAGCCGGACGTGCACGTGCGCGGCGATCAGGCGACGCCGTATCAGTACATCGGCCGGGTCGTCGCGGCATGCGAGCGGGCCGGGGTCGTCAAGGTCGCCTTCATCACGCAGCCGCCCGCGCGCGGGGGCTAGGGAGTTCGAACGATGGGTATGAACGTAGGCTCCGGAGGGAGCAAGGACGAGCCGGACGTGATGGTGGACATCAACACCACGCCGTTGATCGACGTGATGCTGGTGCTGCTGATCATGTTGATCATCACGATCCCGATCCAGATGCACTCGGTGAAGATGAACCTGCCGGTGGGGACGCCGCCGCCACCGCCGCATCCGCCCCAGGTGGTGCAGATCGACATCGGTGCGGACGGGGCAGTCAACTGGAACGGCGCGGCAGTGAGCGGCGGGGCCGCGCTGGATGCGAAGTTCCACGCGGTGGCGGCCGAGGCCGACCAGGACGAGATCCGGCTGCGCCCGGACAAGTCCGCACCGTACAAGGCGGTGGCCGAAGTGCTGGCCTCGGCCCAGCGCGAAGGCGCGACGAAGATCGGCCTGATCGGCAACGAGCAGTACATGGAGTGAGCGGCTCGAAAGAACGATGGCGTGGATCGAGTCGTATCCCGCCGGGTCGCACGCGATCGCGCGATCCTCTCGGGTGCCGCTGCATGCGCAATCGCCGCACTGTCACGAAACTTCGCGCAACCCCGCGTGAATCGCATTTGCCGGCCGGGTGACGCAAACGTGTTGCCCAGGCCCGGCGCTTCCGCACGAGCAGATCACCTGCCACGCTGCAAACGGATACGCCGGGCGACCGGCCATCCATTCGCATCGAGAAACCGATACTTTCCTCCTAAGCCGGCCACCCCCATCAGCGGAGACGGCTCGAAGCGGAGCGGGGCCGCCGGGCTGCGATCGTTCCGCCATCGCAATGATGTCGACATCGTCACGATACTTTCCGGCCCATCGGTTCGGACATGCAATGCGCAGCTTGTCGAGCGAAATCGATATTTCACAAACGTGCGCATATTCCCTTTAATTATTCAAATCGGGCATCGTCAATATCTGCCGATTTAACCGGCGCCATTTCCATTCGCCACGCAATCGCAACATTTTCTGCGTGATTGCGTAATCGTGCGCAAGGCCGCTAATTGTCGGATGAATTGATAAATGAAAATGCGTATTTGTTATTTAACAAACGATTACACCAGGAGGATGATTCGTCACGCACTGATATCAAAACAAACGAGAAGCGTGACGCGAGAATGAAACGATACTTCGCGGCTCGCTGAAATGAGGGCCTTGAAGTGGTTGATCAGAGAAACGACATCGCGCGCGTGAGGATCCCCCGTTGCCGCTCGCTGGCGCTGGCCGCCTGCTGGATTACCGCCGGCAGCGCCGCGTGGGCACAGGGCACGAAGCCGGAACCGGCGCCTGCCGGCGATACCCGGGACGTCGTCGTCACCGTTCAGGACGTCGTCGTCACGACCGGCACGCGCGAAAGCGCGCGCAAAGTGCGCGATGCCGCCGCCCCGGTGGAAGTGATCAGCGGCGACGCATTGCGGCGCACCGGGCAGGGCAACCTGCGCGACGCACTCGTCCAGCTCTCGCCGTCGATCGCGCGCCAGGCGATGCGCGGCGATGCGGGCAACCTGACCAGCGCGCTGACGCTGCACGGGCTGAGCCCCGATTACGTGCTGGTGCTCGTGAACGGCAAGCGCCGCCATTCGACCGCGAATGTGTCGCTGAACCGCGGGCCGCAGCAAGGATCGACCGGTGTCGACGTCGACCTGATCCCGGTCACGGCGATCGACCATGTCGAGATTCTCCGTGACGGCGCATCTGCGCAATACGGCTCGGATGCGATTGCCGGCGTGATCAACGTCATCCTCAAGTCGAATTACCAGGGTGGCGAGGTGTCGAACACGACCGGCCAGACCTATCAGGGCGACGGCCTCGCGCAGAACAATGCGGCCACCATCGGGCTGAGGCTCGGCGATGCCGGTTATGTCGACCTGAGCGCCGAATACAACCGGCAGAATCACACGGTGCGAACCGGTGCCGATCCGCGAACCGGCCGGAACGACAATCTGATTCTCGGGTCGCCTGCCAGCACGCGGGAATCGGTCGCCTTCAACGCGGGTTACCTGCTCGAAGGCGGCGCGAAGCTGTACGGCTTCGGCACGTATGCGCACCGGAGCGGCGGCAGCTACCAGAATTACCGGTTGCCGTCGGTCCTGCCCGCGCTCTATCCGAACGGCTTCACGCCGCAGGAAACGATCAACGAAAACGACTTTTCGCTGACCGCGGGCGTGAAAGGCGACCGGCTGCTCGGCTGGGCATGGGACATCAGTTCGACCTACGGCCGTGACAACATCGGCATCGGCATGGTCAATTCGGCGAACACGAGCCTGTTCGCCGCGACCGGATCGACGCCGACCGGCTTCCGCCTGTCGACCTTCACGAACACGCAGTGGACCAACAACCTGGACCTGTCGCGTGCATTCCACCTGCCGCTGCTGCCCGCGCCGCTCAACGTGTCGGTCGGCGCCGAGCATCGCCACGAAAGCTACACGGTCGGCGCGGGTGATCCCGCGTCGACCTACGGTGCGGGCAGCCAGGCATTGCCGGGCCTGTCGCCGCTCAGTGCGCTGTCGAAATCGCGCGAGGTGCTCGGCACCTACATCGATCTCGCTACCCGGCTCGCGCCGAACTGGCAGGTGGATCTCGCGGGGCGCTTCGAGCATTACAACGACGTCGGCAGCACGACCAACGGCAAGGTCTCGACGCGCTACGACATCACGCCGCGCATCGCGGTCCGCGGAAGCGTCGGCACCGGCTTTCGCGCGCCGTCGCTCGCGCAGCAGTACTTCACGAACCTGAACATCTCGCCGCTTTCCGCCTACGGGCAACTGGCCCCGAACTCGCAGGCCGCACGCAACCTCGGCGCGACGCCGCTCAAGCCCGAGAAGTCGACCAACTTCGATATCGGGCTCGTGCTCAACCCGCTGCCGAACCTGAACGTGACGATCGACGCGTACCAGATCAACATCCGCGACCGGATCGTGCAGGGCGGCACCTATAGCGGACAGGCCGCGATCGATGCGTTGACGCAGGCCGGCATCACGTTGCCGGCGGGCTTGCCGTCGGTGACGGCGAACTATTTCACGAACGGCGTGAATACGCGCACGCGCGGCCTCGACATCCTGGCCACGTATCACAGCAACTTCGCGAGGTGGGGGAGCGTCGACTGGGATCTCGGCATCAACTTCAACACGACGAGCGTGACGAGCGTGGGCCGCGACACCAACGGCAACACGCTGTTGAACGCGCAGCAGGTCGGCTACATCACGTCGTCGACGCCGAAGAACAAGATCATCGTCGGCGGCACCTGGCACCGTGACAAATGGGCGCTCAGCCTGCATGAAACGCGTTACGGCACGACCTCCGGCGAAGAGAGCTACTGGAGCGGCCCGAATGCATTTTCGACGACGCGCTTCGCGCATTTCACGAACGCGGCGCGATACGTCACCGACGTCGAGCTGCGCTACGCGATGACACGCAAGTTCGAAATTGCGGTGGGCGCGAACAACCTGTTCAACGTGTACCCGAGCAAGCTGCCGTCCGAGAACCAGTTCCTGGGCACGCAGTACGACATCGTGTCGTCGCCGATCGGCATCAACGGCGGCTTCTATTACCTGCGCGCCCGCTACCTGCTCTGATGCGCGTGGCTTCCTTACTTCCTTCACTCCTTCATTCCATCACGCCATGAACCGACCGGCAGAGGTTGACCATGCAGTGATCGACGTCGACGAAACGTCGCTGTGCGCCGATCACATTCTCGATTTGTGCAGAGGCAATGCGCTCGCGATACGCATTCGTGCGTTCACGCCGCCGGCGGTCGTCCGGCGAGCGGAGGAGCAGCTGTTCGCCCATCCCGACCGGGGCGCGCTGGGTCACGCAGCCGAATTTACGCGGCTCGGCATCGCGTACGCGGAGGTGCGATCCGAAGAGGTGCGGCAGGCGTATCACCGGCATGCGCGCGCCAACATCGAGCGCGTTCGGACGTTGTTCGGCGAGCTGGCGTCGCCGGTCGACCGGTTCCGCACGCTGCTCGACGACGCGTGGCCCGAAGGGGCACGGCTGCTGAGCGTGGACGGGAGCAAGTGCTTCGTCGGCGTGTGCCGCTACCTGACGCCCGGCGTGGATCTCGAGCCGCACATCGACAACCTGGAATGGACGCTGCCGGCAGGCACCGGATGGGCGCTGCAGTATCAGCTGTCGGCCAACATCTATCTGCAGGTGCCGCCGCAAGGCGGCGAGCTGGAACTCTGGCGCGTCGCACCCGATGCGCGCGAATACGAAGCGCTCAAGGGCGATCGCCACTACGGGATCGGCCGCGAGCAGGTGGGCGCGCCCGACCTGGTGATCAAGCCGGAGGTGGGCGACCTGATCTTCCTGAATCCGCGTTTCATCCACGCGGTTCGCCCCGTCCGGGGCACCGACCGGGTCACGTTGAGTGCCTTCGTCGGCATCAAATCCGTTACCGAACCCTTAGTTTACTGGAGCTGACCATGTACAAGGTTTCATTGCAGGCACAAGGAAAATTTCAGGCACACGAGTACGTCGGCAAGACGGCACTGCTGCTGATCAGCGTCGGCAAGGAATATCACGAAGGCGAAAAGCTGGCGGCGACCGTCGACAAGATCAACGTGGCGGGGTTCGGGCAATGCGTGATCGGCGTGGCCGATACGCTGCAGCGCCACAACTATGCGACCGGCTCCGCGCGCAGCAACTATCAGAAAAGCCGCGACCGCGGCGACGCGTGGCTGCGGGACCACGAGGGAACCCTCGCGAAACTGTCGATGCGGCGCGAGATCCTGCGATGGGATGACCTGCTGCGCCGCGACGACTATTCGCAGTACTACCATATGATCACGAACGAGTACTACTCGAATCCCGAATACCGTTATGCGATCAACGACACCATCGGCGTGTTCGCGGAGCGGAACGGGCTCGTGCAGGGCACCCGCGAACACGAGGACGCGTTCTATCGCTCGCTCTTCTACATTCTCGAGGAATGCCCGATCATCATGCCGATGTGGGCGCGGGACGGCATCGATTTCATCATCTACCCGAAGCAGATGACCGCCGCGATGAGCAAGACCCGCGAGATTTTCGTGCAGAACGGGAGCGATGCCCGCGCCAACTGGCTGGCGGTCAAGTTCAAGAAAAAGTCGCAGTCGCACGCAGACGAGGAAACCGAGGCACTGGCGCATGACTAATTCATCGAGCAAGGTTCGGAAATACGTCGGGCTGACCGGCATCTGTATCGCGAGCTTCCTGGGATGTATCGATCTCACGGTCGTCAACACGATTCTTCCGGCGATCGGCCGCGACTTTTCGATCCCGATCCAGACGACGCAGTGGATCACGTCCATCTTCATGGTCGCGCTGTCCGCGTTCATGGTGCCGGTTGCGACGCTGGCCGACAACCTGGGCCGCAAGAAGCTGCTGATCGTCGGCCTCGTGATCTTCGGCGCGGCTTCGTTGCTGGCCGGTATCGCGCATCAGTTCTGGCTGCTGGTCGGGTTCCGCTTCCTGCAGGGCATCGGCTGCGCGATCCTGTACACGGTATCGGGCGCGATCGTCAGCTATACGTTCGACGAGAACGAACAGGGCAAGGCGCTGGGGATCCTGTTCGGCGCCAACGGCGTCGGGCTGGCGCTCGGCCCGATCATCGGCGGCCTGTTCGCCGGCGCGCTCGACTGGCACGACGCGTTCCTGATCAACATTCCGTTCATCGCGATCAGCCTGGCGCTCTGCGCCTGGGCGATACCGGAGTTCAAGGTGCAGGCGCGCAAGCGCATCGACGTGACGGGGTGCCTGCTGCTGGTCGTCGGCCTGACCACGCTCGTCAGCTATCTTTCCGTCGACGGCGGCGGGCTCAATCTCTGGTTGTTGCCGGTGTCGCTCGTCGCGCTGGCGCTGTTCGTCTGGCATGAGTTGCGCACGCGCGACCCGATCGTCGAGTTTCATTTCTTCCGCGAACCGAGGTTCCTGTCCGCGCTGCTCGCGACGTTCTTTCTCGCGTTCTTCTACTGCATCGTGCTGCTCACCCTGCCGATCTTCTTTTCGACCCAGCTCCACAAGAGCGACATCACCATCGGGCTGTATCTGCTGCCGGCGACCATCACGTTCTCCATTGCGTCGTCCTGGATCGGCGGCCGCAGCGAACGGCTCGGCCCGTCGCGGGTGATCGTGACCGGCCTGTCGCTGTTCGTCGTCGCGTCGGTTCTGCTGTCGATCGTCGCGGGGCAGCCTGACGCAGCCTGGTTCGTCGTGCCGCTGCTGCTGTTCGGCATCGGCTGGGGCGCGATACTCGGGCCCTCGACGCTGGTGGCGCTGGGTGCGCTGCCGCGTGAAAAGGCGGCCGTGGCGATGGGTACGTCGTGGACCGTGCACAACGTGGGCGGCGCGAGCGGCATTGCGTTCGCCATCTTCCTGATGCGGCAGGTCGGCGATTTCCGGCATGGCTACCAGACGCTGATGCTGGCGCTCGCGGCCATCATCCTCGCCGCCGGCGCGCTGTACCACGTGCTGTCGCGCGAGTCGGTGGCGGTGGCCATCGACTGACCGGCGCCGGAGTCGCATCGCTCAAACGGGTTCCCATCGAAAGCAGGCGGATGTCCGGGCGGTTGCCGGGCATCCGTCGTCTTGCCCGACAGGCGCGCGGCCTGGATCGCGCGGGGCGCGCTCGCGCATGCGCGCTTTCGAGACAACGTCGACCTGACGCCGCGGGCGATTCCCGTGCGGCGTCCACGCGACCCGGTCAGACGTGAAATCGTGCACGGTGCCCGAAACGTGGCAGGTACCTCGTCGAGCCGGAACGATCTAATTTTCGAAAATGAATTCGGATATCTAAATAGATACCGTTTAAAGAATACGCGCGGCCAGGCCGGCGATTGTGGGCGGGAAAAAAGATGAAGCAAAGCGTGGTGAGGGGGATTGCCGCAGCGTGGTTCTGCGCGTCCACGGCGGTACCGGGAGCGTCCGCATGGGCGCAGTCGCAGCCGGCACCCGACGCGCCGGCGTCGGCAGTGGCCGTGCCCGCGGCGCCGGCGTTGCCGGCATCGAGCGCGCACGACGCGCTGACGGTCAAGCGTTTCGAAGTGACGGGGTCGTTGATCCGCAGTGCGGACAAGGTCGGCTTCAACCAAGTCCAGACGATCACGGCGAAGGACATCGTGAACAGCGGCCATACGACGGTCGCGGACTATCTGCGCAGCGTGACGGCCAATTCATCGAGCAGCTGGGGGGACGGCTCGACCGCGACGGCCAACTTCGCGGTCGGCGGATCGGGGATCGCGTTGCGCGGGCTGAGCGAAAAATACACGCTGGTGCTCATCGATGGCCAGCGCGCCGCCCCGTATGCGTACGCGGCCAACGGCACCGATCAGTTCTTCGACCTCAACACGCTGCCGCTCAACATCATCGACCGGATCGAGATCGTCAAGACGGGCGCGGTGTCGCAGTACGGCTCCGATGCCGTCGCCGGTGTCGTGAACATCATCACGAAGAAGAACTATCGGGGCCTGGAGCTGACCGGCAGCTACGGCGGCGCGACGAACGGCGGCGGCGGCGCGGGCACGACCCGGTTCGGCTTGCTGGGCGGCTTCGGCGACATCAACGCGGATCGCTTCAACGTGACGGCGGCGCTCAGCTACTACAAGAACAACGGCGTGCTCGCTTCCGACCGGAACATGACGGAGAACCAGAATTTCTCGAACTATCCCGGCGGCCTGTCCAACCAGTCGACGTCGTACTGGGCGAGGGCGAACGGCAACGTGCCGCTCGACCCCTGTGCGTATGGCGGCAAGGTCGCACCCGGCAACGCGAATTCCCAATCGTTTGGCGCAGGCGGCACGATCTGCCAGCGCAACACGGCAGGCGCGTCGTCGCTCTCGCCGTGGACCGAGCGCCTGAGCGCGAAGCTGCACGGCGAGTTCAGGATCGACGACGCGATGCAGGCGTTCGCCGATCTGTGGGAGAGCAACAACACGACGGTCGCGAACCGGGGCGTCGGCCGCCTGACGACCAGCACGCAGACCTACGATCCGGCGACGGGCAGCGTAGCGCTGGTATCGAACGTCGTGCCGGCAGGTAATCCCTACAACCCGTTCGGCGTGCCGACGCAGTTGCGCTATGCGTTTCCGGCGTCGCAGTCGGTGCATGTCAGTTCGAACTACTGGCGCGCCGCGACGGGCGTGAAGGGAACGTTCGCGGTGCCGTCCGCGGGCGACTGGGACTGGAGCGCGTCGTATGCGCATTCGCAGGACACGGTCTCGCAGAACTATTCGAACCAGATGAGCGCCAGCGCGCTGACGAACATCATCCGGAACGGCACGTTCGATTTCTCCAACCCGTCCGCGACGCCGAACGGACTGAACGGCCTTTACCAGAGCACGTCGAACCAGGCGATCACGAAGCTCGGCGTGCTGGATGCGACGCTGTCGAGCCCGAACCTGTTCAGGCTGCCGACGGGCAACGTAGGCCTCGGGCTCGGCGCGCAGTTCATGCATCAGAGCCAGTACATCGGCACGGGAGCGGGCTGGGCGAGCGGCCAGCTGACGTCGCCGTCGATCCAGTCCGTCGACGGCGAGCGCAATGTCGCGGCCGTCTACTATCAGCTCGACATTCCGCTGCTGAAGACGCTGACGTTCAGCCAGTCGGGCCGCTACGATCACTACAGCGATTTCGGCGGCGCGTTTTCGCCGCGGTTCGCGCTGCGTTTTCAGCCGGTGCGGGAACTCACGTTGTACGGTTCGTACAATCGCGGCTTCCGTGCGCCGACGCTGATCGAGAACACGTCGTCGCGGACGTTCGGCTCGCAAGGCGTGGTGGATGCGCGAGATCCGAACAATCCGGGTTCGTACAACATCGTCGAGGAAATTCGCGCGGGCAATCGCGGCCTGCAGCCCGAGCGCACGAAGAACTATAACGTCGGCTTCCAGTTTTCGCCGACGCGTACCACCGATATCGGTTTCGACTGGTACAAGATTCATATCGACAACGTGATCGGCACGGACGACGTGCAGGTCGTGGTCAATCAGAACGATCCGTCGCAGGTGGTTCGCAATGCCAACGGCAGCATCGCCTATGTCACGCTGCCGTATCGCAATCTGTCGTCGCTGGACACCGACGGCTTCGAGGCCACGTTCCGCCAGACGGTCGCGACGAAAATCGGCACCTTCACGTTGTCCGGCGATTGGGCGTACATGTGGCACTTCAAGATGCCGGTTGGCGGCGTGGAAAGGGATTACGCCGGCAACAACGGCGCACTTCACCAGCCGTTCGGCGGCAGCTCCCCGCGCTGGAAAGGGAACACTGACCTGAGCTGGAACCATCACCAGTGGAACGCGACCCTGAGCTGGCTCTATGTCGGCCCTTACGCGCAGGCCATTCTCGCGCCGGGCACGTACCCGGGCATGGCGGATGGTGTTGCGTCGTACAGCCAGTTCAACCTGATGATCGGCTATACGGGATTCAAGCACTGGACGCTGTACGCGGGGATCGACAACCTCTTCAATCGCAAGCCGCCGTTCGATCCGGTGTGGATGGCGGGGCCGACCGGCTACGATTCGTCGCTCTATACGTACGTCGGGCGATTTGCGCAGGTGGGGGCGACGTACCGGTTCTGAGGGTCGTTGCGTTTGCCTTTGAACGGCAGCGCGCCGACGCTCACGCGCCGCGCGGCGGCTTGCCGCCGCCGGTCATGCTGCCGAGCCGCTTGCGATCAGCCCGGCGGCGCGACGGATGCGCCGCTGATGCCGTGCCGTCGCAGCGCATCCGCGACGAAGCCCGACGCCTTCATCTCCTCGACGAATGCGTTCAGTGCCGCAGCGGCGGCTTCGCCGCGACGCTTCGGCACGCCCATTGCCTGCCGGATCACCATGAACCGCTCGTCGAGCAGGCGCAGGCCGGGCGTTTTCGCCGCATCGGCTTCGAGTTGCTGCTTCACGCCCGCCGCGACTTCCAGCTGCTGGTCGACGAAGGTCTGCACGACGGCTTGCGACGTCGGTGCACGCACGATCTGCGCGGCCTTCAGCTCGCGTGTGAGGAACAGGTCGTACGCGCTGCCCTTGCCGACGGTCACGCGGTTGTGAGGCTGGTCGACGTCCGCGTTCGTGCGGATCGGCGACGCGTCGCGCACGAGATAGAACCCCTCGATCAGCACGTACGGCGCCGTGAACGCGACCGTTTCGCCGCGCAGCGGGTCGACCGCGAAGAAACCGAAATCGGCACGCTCGTCGGTCAGCGCCTGCACCGATTTGGCCGCGGTGTCGAACACCACGAGTTCCAGCTCGGCCGACAGGCGTTCGGCGAACGCGCGCGCGAGGTCGATCGACACGCCGAACGGTTCGCCGGTTTCGGGGTCGCGGTTCGCGAGGATCGGGTTGCCGAGATTGATCGACGCGCGCAGCTTGCCGGTTGGCGTGAACGCGGAGAGGACGGAAGGGGCGAGAGGCATGGGTGGCTCGTTGCGGTCGTAGGGTCAGGGTTCCGGGCGTGTCGATGCGAGTCGAAGCACGACAGCGCGCCGGCATCGAGCTTATCACCCGGCTTTCGTGACGGGGCAGCATCGAGCGATTCAACGGCCTCGCGTGGTCTATCGATCGCGGCCACGACTCCGAGCGGCATCGGCCAGCCCTGCGCAATCGCGGTATCCAGCCAGTGATCGCGAAGCGCCGGGCCGGACACGGCAGCGAACTCGGCAAGTATCGTTGGATGGTCGAACGCACTCATTTCTGGCTCTACAGTTTTCGTCGCCTACGCACTTGCTTCGAGCGACGGGCTGACATTCACGAGGCATTCCTGAAACCCGGTTGCCCGCTTGTCTGTTGGAATATCTTCAGGCGTATCGATCACGTGACGAGCCTCGAACTTGACTTCAAAGTCGGCAACCATGTCGCGAGTACACGATGGGTCGTTATCGAACCGCCCAACATACACCCCTCCCACGATTCCTTCTGTAATTACCCGCATGCGTTCTTTTCGTTTCTCTCCCGATCCACTGTCCGGATACGAAAGATGAGCTTCACGATGTCGCCCGGAACGAGGGACTCGCGTCGCTGACGCTCGGGTAACCAGAAGGTGGCGGGGTGCGCCAAAGCGATCGGCTCGGCATCATCCAGTTCCCACCCGTCCCGATCAATCTCTGCAAGCGACATCGTTTTCTCCGGTTTTTTTCGAGGGCTCTTGGCATGGCCTGCGATTCTTTTCTTCGCAGCGGCTCACAGTTCAGGACAGTGCGGCGTGGCAGGCGCGTTGCGTCCGTACGAGATAGGTGCGCACGACGGCCGGCTCGAGCCCGAGCGAGCGCGCCGCCTGTTCGATGCTGAACCCGCGCACGCGACACAGAAAGTATGCCTCGCGGCAAACGGCCGGAAGGCCATCCAGCGGTTGTGCCAGCTGGGCCAATCGACGACGGCGGTGGGCGTCGGGACGCATCGGCCGGGGCCGGGCAGGACGGGCGATCGAGAACCATTTGCTATTGCTGCCGCAAGTGAGCTATCCGGTTCAGGGAGCCAAACGCAAAGAAGCGCGTCACACGCGTCTTATCCCTTCGTCGGGAAAACGAAAGTCACGATAACGATTCTCAACATTCTTCAAGCCGGCGACGCACCGGCTCCCATGCGTGTGGCGCGTGCCGGAAGCCGTGGCCCTCGCGTGTGCCGTCCCGGACGATCAAACCTAATCGAACGGCCATCTGGATCCGCGCGTGCATGCGATTCAACCCTGCTGGATGAGGCAGGTGAGCCGCACATTGTCCGATCGTAAACCGTCCGTCCTGAAATTCGCGTCCAATGACACCGAGAAGCGCGTGCGGACCGAGGTCGAGGTGATCGTGCATCGATTCACCTGGTTTGACGAACAGTGTTCCGGGGGCACGGCGTTGCATCCCTGTGATGGTCGAAGCACCATGGTGTTTGCAAGCTTGAGAGAAAGAACCGTCGGCGCAAGGAGTCGATGGCTGAATCGAGTCGCGGGCCGGGGGTAGACAACGACTCGCCGAACCTCAGCGATGACCCTTGGCAATAGCTGACGTCACGATACTAAGCGGGGCAAACAGGAAGGAACAAGATCAAATCGGAACCGTGACTTTGTTAGCTGATTTGTGAAATTAACCTTGTCGACGAGATTAATATTATCAACCTGCAAAGCAAAGGGTATCGATAATGAATTGCAATGTGAAAAATCTTCAAATCACAATGGTGCGATCGTTGGCGATTATGACGGTGAAGCGTTAGGGTTATGGCACTGCAATTCCCGGACGTTTGTTTATGCAGCTGTATGTGAGTGCGGTGCGACCAATCGTAGTACGGGCGATCATTACGACGCGCCACATCGAGACACGAAAAATTCACTATCCGGTCGTGAGAATGGAGCGATGATGATGCGCCGCGACTAGACACGCGCGAGCAAGCGTTGTCGCACTTTCGAAGAAAAACTCTAAAACGAACCTGAGAGAACAATGGTACTTAGACCATCCGCGCCGGGGGAGTTTAAATATCGCGAGCTTTATAACGCGATCCATCGGGGCTTATTGCAGAACAACCGGCTGTTGCGACTGGACACGCCGCTCGGCCAAAACGCGCTGATCCCGCTGCGCGCGCGTGGTTCGGCGCGGATTGGCCGCGACTACCATTGGACGATCGATGTCGCGTCCCTGCGCGACGATACGGCGTTGCTCTCGCTGATGCATCAGCCAGTGACGCTTTGGTTGCAACAGCCCGGTGCCCCTTTCGCCGACGCGGTCTATCGGCCGATCCACGGCTTTGTACATAAAGTCGGCTACCTCGGCGGGGACGGTGGGCTGTCGACATACCAGCTCGAGTTTTCCTCGGCGCTGGTATTCCTGGGCGGCACCCGCAACGACGAAGGCTGGACCGAACAAAGTGCGCAGGAAATCGTTTCCGAGATCCTGAATCGCTATCCGCAGCTGCATGGCAACTTCCGCTTCGACCTGAATCGCGAACCGGCAGTGCGCTCGTGGTGCCGCCAGAGTGAGACGGATCTGCACTTTTTCCATCGGCTGCTCGAAGACGAGGGCTGGTATTGCTACTGGGTCCACGATCCGGTCCGTAACGGCGAGACGCCCAAGACCACACTGGTGATCGTCGACCGGGTTGCCGCGCTGCCGGATCCGAAGGCAGCCGATTTTGTTCGCGATGCCGGGGACGGTGAAGTAGTGAGCGGGTTTGCGCATTGGGCGGCCATGCAGACGATGCAGAGCTTGCGAAACGAATCGAGCTCGTTCGACTACAAGCGCCCGACCGCTCGCTTTGAAGTGGCCAGTGCGCTCCAGTCGGTCGGCTACGCGGCCGACGACGGTCGCCATCAGGCGGAGCAACGATCGATACCGGCTGCACCGATGACGGTCTATGAGCCGACCGCTTACGGTTACCCCGATGAGACCAGTGGCGAAGCGCGTGCACGCAGGCGTGTACAGGGCTGGGATGCGCGAGCGCGCCGATACTTCGGGGTTGGAGGGTTGCGTTGGCTCGATGCGGGATCGCGCTTCGTCCTGAACGACCATCCACGCCATCCGGAACACGACAGCGATGCCCGGACCTTCCTGGTGGTCGAAGCGCGCTGGTTCATCGAGAACAATGTGCCGATCGGCCAGCCGTTGGCGGAATTTCCGCTGAGTCTGCGCGCGACACTGGATGAACAACAGGCAGCCCACGGCGCACGCTTCTCGACTCCGGGTCATGGCGAGGACGGAACAACCGGCTTTTACGTGATTGAGGTCGAAGCGCAGGACGTGCGCCTGGAGTATCGCAGCCCCTTCGAGCATCCGAAGCCCGCGATGCCGATCGAGCATGCGCTGGTGGTCACGCAGGAAGGATTCGAAGCGTGGTCGAACGAACGCAATCAGGTCCGTGTCCATTTCGCCTGGGACAGGAAGAATCCGCCGGGTGCGTTCAATGCCTCGCCCCTGCTTTCGTCGATGCAGGCGGATACCGGGAACGGCTACGGTGGGGTGCATGTTCCCCGCGCCGGCGAATGGGTGCTCGTCGGCTACTGGGGAAACGACTGTGACAAACCCTTCATCTTGGGCCGCGCCAGCGGTGGCACGACACCCGCGCCCTGGCATACCAATGTGCTGCTGTCGGGGTTTCAGTCGCAGGGCTTCGGCAAAACCGGAGCGTATAACGCATTCATCCACGACGACGCCACGAACCAGGGCGGCACGCGACTGATCAGCTACACGGGGCAGAGCTATGCAGCGCTGACCCAGGGTTACCTGATCCAGCAGGACGGCAATACGCGTGGCCGCTATCTGGGGCAAGGGTTCGTGCTGCACGCCGACGAATACGGCGCGGTTCGTGCGAGCAAGGGACTGTCGATCAGCACGCATCGGAAAGCCTACGACGACGAACAGATGAGTGTCGGAGAAGCCCGTACGCAATTGCAGAAAGCCGGGATGCTGGCGGAATCGCTGTCGAGCGCCAGCACGACAGCACAAGCCGAATCGTTGCAAGCCGGTCAGGACGCGCTCAACGCGCTGGCCAAGGATGCGGAGCACGCGGTGTCGGGCCGAAATTCGGGCGGGGTCACTGCCGGCGGCGGTACCGGCAACGCCAACGGATTCGCGAAACCGGTGATCGTCATCGCGACTCCCGCGGACTTTGCCGCTATCGCCGATCATTCGGCCCACGTGGTGGCCGACAAGGAAGTCAACGTGATCAGTGGCGAGAACACGCATTTGGGAAGCGGGAAGTCACTGATCGTTGCGGCCGCAGAAAAGATCAGCCTGTTCGTTCACAAGGCCGGCATGAAGCTGTTTGCTGCGAAAGGGAAGGTCGAGATCTCGGCCCACACCGACGACGTGCGCGTGAACGCCGGGAAAGAAGTGAACGTGAAAGCCAAGCGCATCGTGCTCGATGCCGACGAGATCTGGATCAAGGCCGGCGGATCGTACACGCAGTGGTCGGCGTCCGGGATCGAGGACGGCACGCAAGCCGGCCGCACGATCAAGTCGGCGTCCTTCAGTCGGCAGGGGCCGAGCTCGGTGGCCCAGCGAATGAACAGTATGCCAACGGCCAGGTTCAACGACCCGTACGTACTGCGTGATCGCATCACCGGCGAGGTGCTGAAAAACCATCCGTACGAGCTGATTCGTGGCGACGGGACAAAGTTGTCCGGGACGACGGACGAGCTGGGGCAGATCACCGAGCAGAGGAGCGAGGATATCGAGAAGCTGGCGGTACGCGCATTACGGCGCCGGCCGATCGGTGCTGCTGAGTGAATTCGACAACCGACACGCGAAATAGAACAACGACGATGACTGACAACACGAACGATTCCGCCGGCGGTTCGCCGTTCAGCGATAGTGCAGAACAGGATGTCGTGCGGGTGACCAGCCGCACCGACAAGGACGGCGCGTCGGTCGGGCACTTCACGTTGACGCCGGCGAGCGATACGCGGCAAAAGGAGTTGCTGTGCGACGTCCGTCCGATCATGCCGGTGATCTTCCTGCCGGGCGTGATGGGCTCCCCATTGGTCAACAAGGAGACCGGGGACCCAATCTTTTTCCCACCGAACACGGACGGCATGTTGGGTGACTTTGGGGCGCTGCCGGCGCTGCTCGGCATGTGGTTCAAGGGCGCATCCACGCGAGAGACGCGATACGACCCGACCAAGGCAGTCGTGACACCGCTCGGACCTGTTCGTGCGGGCAAGGTCCAGAAGGACGATAGCGAAGACCAGTATGTCGACGAAGCCGAGGCACTCCGACGTGGCTGGGGTTCGGTCTACCGGTCGAGCTACCAGCCGATGCTGGCTTGGCTCGAGGAGCAGCTCAACGAGCCCCGATGCATGGGGAAGAACAAAGGCGCGTGGATCGAGACCGATCCTGACGGCAAGGACTGGACGCTCAAGCCCTTGTTGGGCACCGAGCCCGCCGACTATGGTGCGACGGGCGTGGGTGAGCAAGGCCGGGGGCAGGCGATCACCGAAGACTCGGAAGTCTTCAAACGATTCCTGAAGTACCGCTACCGGGTGTATGCGATCGGCTACAACTGGCTGCAGTCGAATGAACAGTCGGCGAAGGACGTGATCGAGGGATTGACCTTCACGGACAAGAAGAGCGGCAAGAAAGCGCGGCTGATGGGGATCAACGAGATCATCGCCGAGAACGACAGCGGCAAGGCGATCATTCTCACCCACTCGATGGGCGGCCTGGTTGCCCGTATGGCGGTTGCGATGCACGGTGCAGAGGGTTTGATGCACGGCGTATTCCACAACGTGCTGCCGGCGACCGGCGCACCGATTGCGGCAAAACGATTTCGCACGGGTGGCGGCAATGAGGGGTTGCTGAACGGGTTCATCAACGGCGCGCTGCTCGGCAGCAACGCGGACGAATTTGTTGCAGTGGCGGCGAACGCGCCTGGCCCGCTGGAACTGCTGCCGATGCCGGACTACCACAACGGAAAGGCGTGGTGGATATTCTCGCAGCTGAACGGTACCCCGGTAATGACGTTGCCCAAGAATGGTGACGCCTATAACGACATCTTTACAAATCCAAACTGGTACGGGTTGGTTCCAAGGCAGTCTACTGGGCTACTTGATCCAGCAGGCATCGTAAAAGAGCGGCTTGGCGCAGACGCCAAAGATAACGACGTCTTCGAAAATTTTGCGGCGACAATGTTTTCCGTTGTGAACAATCAGCTAGAAATCAAGGATTCGTATCACCGAAAGACGTATCTCTCATATGGGGACGGCGCCCTGGTAGCAAAGGGGGCGGTGGACTCGAGCGAGGACGGCCATAAAAGCAAGACGGAGAAAAGCAAAAAACTAGATGACTTGCTGGCGTGGGGTACTGTGATCTGGAAGGGTAATGTGCCGCCGGGTGTGACAGAAGAGGAGTTGAAATCCGCCCGATTTTTGAGCGACTCGCACCGAGGGACGGTACGCGTGCATCTGGATACTCGCAACGTTACCATCGAGTTTGAGGTACAGAAAAAACCTGTATTGCCGGACGGAAGCAAAGTCCCGGATCCGGAAAAGAACGGTATCGTGCCGGGAGACGGAACTGTGCCGGTTTGGTCTGCCGAATCGCCTGCACGTAGTGCAAGTGGCGGAGCGGCTAAGGGTGTACAAATGATATTCGATCAAGGGGGCTATGTGCACCAGGAAAGCTACAACCATCCGTGGGCACGTTGGGCGTTACTTTATAGTATTGTCCAGATTGCGCAGGACGCACCGGAGCCGAAGAATTGAACCGAATTCGCCATCTTGTACTTCTGGTAGCAGGCCTCTCGGCCTGCTCATTGACCTTTGCGAATGAACTCATCATGACGAATCCATTATTGTCCAAGTCGCGACCCTGGTGCATCGGGCGCTTCGTGTTCGACCGACCAATTTCCAGTGAGTTGACAAATCAAGAGTACAAATTTCGCGGAGAAAAACTGGAGACACAACACAACGCGTCGATGATCAGTTATCAAGCCAAGATCGATGCGTTGGAAAAAGAGTATCGAACGAAAAAGAGATTCGATCCGTCAGATCCGAATAACAAGATGGGGCATGCTTGGCTCGAAAAAGCGTTCTCTCCAAAAAAAGATTCGATGGTTTTCGTCTACCAAAAGGGCGTGGCAAAGGTAGCAAAATTACCGTTCGATACGGAAGGATACATCTACGAGAATTCGACGTTATTTCATACGGTAGGTCGAATTGGTTCAGCTGCGATTGGACGTGCCGAAGATATTTATAATGACACGTATCGGCGAATCAAAGCGCGGGAAAACTGGACGGTTCCGACCGAATCGGGATTTTGCTTTGACGGAGGACTGGTCACGGGGGCATCGACCTATAGCGAAGAAGTAACACAATCGCTTGCCTTGCTGCCTGGAAGGCCTGCGCTACTTGTCATCGAAATGCGAGATTCTGTCAGTTCGGATCAGGGGCGCCCGCTAACCAAGACGCTTCCGGACCTACGCGCGAAGATGGACCAGATATCGAGCGGGAGCTACCGGATCTTGCGACAAGGAAAGCGCACAGTGGCCGGTATGGACGCCGAGGAAGTGCTGTTCGCGTTGAAGGAAGGCGAAGTTACATCTTATCGGTTCTACCTGCTTGCGCCGGGCGATCCGAGCACCTTGGCGAAGCCGCATACGGCCATTCAACTGCTGCTCGGCGCGAGCAGCCCGAACTTGTCGCCTGAAGAGGCGACCTCGCCGGTCGACGAGGCAGGCGCGCTGCAAACCTGGGAGACGTTGTTGAACAGTCTGCGCCTGCGGCCGGGCGCGGTCTAAACGGGGCCGCCATGCGACGCTTCGACATCGTGAAAGGCGACACGACGACGGTGGGCGGCATCGTCCAGGGCGGGGACCATACGGATCTGATCGGCGGCCGAGAACAAGCCTACGAGCACGATCCGGTCTGGTGTCCCGTCTGCAAGACGGTCGGAAAGATTTCAACCGATGGACCGCGGATTTCCACGACGGGACCGGATGGTCGGCAGGCAGCGTTAAGTGACGATCTATGCGTGTGCGCATGCCCGACACCGCCGAAACTCGTGGCGTCGCAATCGACGTCGTACATCGACGTGTAGAACAGGGAAACGGGATCTCGACGGGGTACGCTGGCCAGCTCGGACAATCTCTCAGACTTGCGAATCGCGCTCCGGCCACCAGGGCTGCGGTTGTCCACGATCGACCAGAAGCGCGTCGAGATCCTTGCCTTCGATCCACTTCGGCTTGGGGCCGTAGCCGGACCACGATTTGCCCGACTTCGGGTCGCAATACTTTGCCGGCGTCCTGTGCGTTTTCTTCCGGCTGCCGATGCAGCCCAACGCGCTGAGGATTTCTTGCTGCGTAGTTCCCCGTTGCTTTACCTGTTCCTGGAGGATCGAAAGCACGCGTTTCTTTTCCGAACGCCGGCCCCACAGCGCTCATCGCTACCAACCTCCGGCCACGGTCCGTCGAGTCTGGCTGGATTCCGACAATATCGACGCGAGACTTACTGCCTGATTGGCTACGGAATCCCGCCGCAGGTCAAGGCTGGAATCGCTTTTTGCTTTGCGCCCGTGGCGGCTTCCGGTTTGCCGTGTCGTGCCGCGTCGCGGGCTTCCGGCCGGCCGCGGCGGGCCTTGGTCCGCCCGGCAACCGCTAGAATTGCGGTTTTAGCCCGGAATACGTCCATGTCTTTTGCCTCGCTCGGCCTGATCGATCCCTTGCTGCGTAACCTGCAGGACCTCAATTACCAGGCTCCTACGCCGGTGCAGGCCAAGGCGATTCCTGCCGTGCTCGGCGGCAAGGACGTGATGGCCGGGGCCCAGACCGGCACCGGCAAGACGGCGGGTTTCGCGCTGCCGCTGTTGCAGCGGCTCGTGCAGCACGGCCCGGCGGTGTCCAGCAACCGCGCGCGCGTCCTGGTGCTGGTGCCCACGCGGGAACTCGCCGAACAGGTGCTGCAAAGCTTCATCGCTTACGGCAAGGGCCTCGACCTGCGATTCCTGGCCGCGTACGGCGGCGTGAGCATCAACCCGCAGATGATGAAGTTGCGCAAGGGCGTGGATGTGCTCGTGGCCACGCCGGGCCGGTTGCTGGATCTCAATCGCCAGAACGCGGTGCAGTTCGATCAGGTGCAAACGCTGGTGCTGGACGAAGCCGACCGCATGCTGGATCTCGGCTTCGCGCGCGAACTGAACGCCGTTTTTGCCGCGTTGCCCGCCCAGCGCCAGACGCTGCTGTTCTCGGCCACGTTCAGCGACGAGATCCGCGCGATGGCGGCGAGCATTCTGCGCGGCCCGGTCAACATCAGCGTCAGCCCGCCCAACGCCACGGCCAGCAAGATCAAGCAGTGGGTGGTGCCGGTGGACAAGCGCAACAAGCCCGACCTCTTCATGCACCTCGTGGCCGAGAACAAGTGGGAGCATGCGCTGGTGTTCGTCAAGACGCGCAACGGCGTGGATTACCTGGCGGCTATGCTGGACGAAGCGGGTTATGCGGTCGACACCATCCACGGCGACAAGCCGCAACCCGCGCGCTTGCGCGCACTGGAGCGCTTCAAGACGGGCGAAGTCCAGATGCTGGTCGCCACCGATGTCGCGGCGCGCGGGCTCGATATCGACGATCTGCCGCTGGTGATCAACGTCGATCTGCCGATCGTCGCGCAAGACTATGTGCACCGGATCGGCCGTACCGGGCGCGCGGGCGCCAGCGGCGTCGCGGTGTCCCTGGTGTGTGCCGACGAAGCGCCGCAACTGGCCGCGATCGAAGCGCTGATCCGGCAAACGCTGCGTCGTGAAGAAGAGCCGGGATTCGAGGCCGAACACCGCGTGCCGGAAACCAGCGCGACGGGTCAGATCATCAAGAAACCCAAAAAGCCGAAGAAGCCCAAAGTGCAGCAGGCGGCGCCCGTTGCCAGGCCGGTGGCCGGTAAAAAACCGCGCCCGCCAGCGCAAGGTGGGGAAAGCAGGCACAAGCCTGCGGCGGCGCACGCAAAGCCGGCCGGTAACGAACCGGATTACACCATCGGCAGCCCGTTCAGCGTGCAGAAACCGCGCGGCAAACCGGCGGGCAAGCCGGCTGCGGGATCGCGCAAGCCGGCCGGCAAACCCGCCGGCAAACCCGCCGGCGGCCGTGGCAAGCGGCAGCCTTGACGTGTCGGGACGAGTCACGCCGGTCATTGAACCTGGCGGGCGGTTCGGGGGCCGCCGGCAGCGTCAAGGCGGTTGCATCGACGGGGTGAATCCGGCGTAACGCCAGGCCGTTCGCGTCGGCGATCTGGCAATATGCACCGACGGACTTCAGATACGGGCACCCCATGCACATCGCGATTCTGACCTTTCAGGGCTTCAACGAACTCGATTCCCTCATCGCACTGGGCGTGCTCAATCGCATCAAGAAGCCCGACTGGCGGGTCACGCTTTCATGCCCGGAGCATTTCGTCACATCGATGAACGGGGTGACCGTGCAGGCGCAGTCGACATTGGCCGACGCCTGCACGGCGGATGCCGTCATCGTCGGGAGCGGCATTCGAACCCGGGAAGTCGTCAACGACGCGACGCTGATGGAGCAGTTGAAACTCGATCCCGCCCGGCAGCTGATCGGTGCCCAGTGTTCGGGCACGCTGGTTCTGGCCAGGCTCGGCTTCCTCGACAACGTCCCGGCCTGTACGGACCTCACGACCAAACCGTGGGTAGTCGAGGCGGGCGTCGAAGTCCTCAATCAGCCGTTCTTCGCTCGAGATAACGTCGCGACGGCAGGCGGCTGTTTTGCTTCGCAATACCTGGCCGCGTGGGTCATCGCGCGCCTCGAGGGCGAGGAAGCCGCGCGCAGCGCGCTTCATTACGTTGCGCCGGTCGGGGAGAAGGATGAATACGTTTCCCGTGCGCTGACGAACATCACGCCTTATCTGCCGTAATGCGATAAAAAATCGCACTGCGTTCATCGCGGGTCATGCGGTGTTCGCGATGGCGCTTTCTCCGGCGCCCTCGGTTCGCAATCGCGTTGCCGGCGGCAGCCGTGATTTCCGTTTTCCCTTGCTTGCGGGTTTCGGATCCCACCGAATCGGGAAGCGTGATCGGGGCCCGATCCGCGAGGTTCAATGCACGTCATTTGCGACGATGGACGCCAACGCTCGAGCGCCGTCGTGCTGGGCCGTGTCTTCAGTGGAAAAGATGTGGTGACTGAATGCGATCAGTTTGAAGCCGGACCCCGTGGGACGAGGGACGGTGATACCCCAGTGCCAGCCACCGTCCTGCTGGAACACGTGAAGGGCAGGGGGTGCCTGATTCAGTGCTGATGAAAAAGTCGTCATGGCGTGCTCTCCCGTCATGGGGCGACTGCTGGGCAACGACATCGGATGCGCGAACCCAGTCTACGAGCACTTTTGCTGCAGCGCAATATCCGGATGACGCGAACATGCCGATGTGCGGCGCGCCACAATTTTGAAATACAAATATGCAGCGTCGCCGATGGCTGGCATATTGATGTGACGATTAAGAATGTTCGGAGGCTTCATGGACCGCAGTTCGCTTGTGTGGGCGGGGGTACCGCATAACAGCGATGGCGTCGTGTTTCAGGCTCGGGTCGGCCGCGGGCTTCAGCGCTTTCATGTTTCCCGGTTGATTCTCGAGAAGGCATGCGACCTCGAGCGACTGGCATCCGATGCGCGGCAGCTCGAATGCTTTTACGAGCATCTGGCCCCGATCCTGGCAGTCGCCCGGAAGACGCGCTCGAATGCGAAAGCCGATACGGTTTCGCTGAAGGTTTCCGATTTTGCCCGAACGGGCAGCGTGCGTGCCGGGCAGGATGCCCGGGCCGGGATGCGATGAGTATCGCGGGGGCCTCAGATGTTGTCCGCGCGCCAACGACGCGGTGACACACCGGTAACGCGCGTAAATGTCCTGGTGAAGTGGCTCTGATCCGCGAAGCCGCAGATATCCGAGATCATGTGCAGCGGCATGGATGACGTGCGCATGTACGTGATTGCGCGCTCGATGCGCTGATTGATCAGCCAGCGATGGGGCGGTAACCCGGTCGTCTGATGAAAGGCTTTGACAAAGTAGCCGCGAGACAGGCCGCACGCTTTGGCGACATCGGCAATCGTGACGTTCCCGGTCAGGTGCTCGAGAAGAAACCCTTTCGCCATTCGTTCCTGCCACGCCGTGAGCTTGCCCGTCGACTTCTCCCGCCGCTCGCTGACGCCGCCGTACTGGCGCGCGACATGTGCCTGAAAGGCGAGTGCGACGTGGTCGACGAAGAGCCGGGACGCATGCCCGGGCTGCGCCAGAGCGGGGAGCAGGGCCTGGCCCAGGCGATGAATGATCGGGTCCACCTTGCTCAAATGCGGTGGCAGGTAAAGCTGTGGCCGCTGCCTGCCGCCGATTTCATCGACTGTCTCCTCCAGCGTCCGGCGGGGGAGGTGAAAATGGATGCAGTCGAACGTTCCCTTCAGGTCGGAAACCCATCTGCGATCGAGGTCATGGATCGTGACGGTTCCTGCTTGATAAGGGACGAAACGAGCGACACGTCCGTCGAGCCACAATTCCTGTTCGCCGAACGCGCGTAATTGCAGCACGACGAGATCGGCGTCTTCCAGTTCGTATGGCGCGGTTCGGCCAATATTTCTGCGAGATGTCTTGAGCCGACTGATGCTGACCTGTGAGTGCGGCAACGTCTGTGTGACGACGCTTTGCCTGAGGTCGGCCGGCATGAAATCAGATGATGCGTTGTCCGACTGTGCGGCAGTCATAAGTCCGCGGGAACGTGAAGAATGGGGCGGCGAAGTATATCAAAGCAATATTTGGCTGGCGTGCGTCGTGCGTCGTGTGTCGCCGATGCAGTGGCAGAGCGTGAATACGGCGTGACGTGGGCCTCACTCCTGTCCCGGCCCGTCCCGGCCGGGTCGACGTCGGCGATTGGACATACGGACAATCGATCGGCGCGTAAAGGACGTTTTTCCCTCGTTTCAGGCGGCATGTCGTTATTTGAGGGTTCCGGATAAAATGCGACTTTCCGGGTTTTCAGTTAACGACTTCGTCATGCATCGAATCGGATTCTTCGTTTGCCGTGGCTACGATGTGCTCGATCTGGGTGGGCCGCTGTCGGCCTTCAATCAGGTGGCCACCGCGGCGGGCCACACGCCCTATGATCTCCAGGTCATCTCGCAGTCCGGCGGCCCGGTTCCCGGCAATACGGGCGTTTCGATCGAAACGCGGCCGATCGGACGCCGTACGTTCGACACCGTCATTTTCGTGGGCGGGGAAATCGAGCCGATGCGGGCTCCGGAAAACATCGCCGCTGCCAGGAAACTCGGCGCCCGCGCCTCGCGGGTGGCAAGCGTCTGTACGGGGGCGTTTCTGCTGGCCGAAACCGGCTTGCTGGATGGCGTAAGAGCCACGACGCACTGGCTGTACGCGGCCCAGTTGCAGTCGCGCTTCCCGCGCACGCGGGTCGAAGGCGACAGTATCTATATCGAGGAGGGCCGCATCTGGACGTCGGCGGGCATCGCCTCCGGAATCGACCTGGCGCTCGGCATGATTGAACGGGATATGGGTGCGGGGATTGCGCGTGCCGTCTCCCGGTATCTGGTCGTTCCGTATCGTCGACCGGGCGGCCAGTCCCAATTCTCGGCGATGTCGCAGATGGAGCCGGAATCGGACCGGATCCGCATCGCGCTGAATTTTGCCCGGGAGCACCTGGCTGAAGCGTTGCCCGTCGAACGGCTCGCCGATGCCGCACGATTGAGTGTGCGGCAGTTTGGACGCGCATTTCGCCGGGAAACCGGTGAAACACCTGCCAAGGCGGTCGAGCGCCTGCGAGTCGAAGCGGCGCGGCTGCGCCTGCAGAGCGGTAGCGAACCGATCGAACAGATTGCGCTGGCGGTGGGATTCACCGATCCGGAGCGGATGCGCAGGGCCTTCATCAAACTGCATGGACATCCACCGCAAGCGATTCGACGCGAGAGCCGATCGAACGGCGCGCGCTGATCGGCTGCCGGCCGATCAGCGCACTGCCCATGAATGTCCGTCTGACGGATCAGTCGTGCTTCGCGCAGGTCATGATCCGTTTCGCCGGATGCTCATTGGTCGTTCGTCGGCAGCGGACCGTAATCGTTCCACATGTCGCGATGCAGTTTCCACGCGCCGCCTTGCTTCAGAAAGACGAGCGTCTGCTTGCCGCGGTATTTGAGCTTTCCGTCGTGGTCATGGATCTCCGTATCCGAAACCTCGGTCACGACCCGGTCGTTGCCGTAGAACTCGTAGTTGCTGAACGATACGGTGACAGGCTTCGATCCGGCATACCCTTTGGTGAGGTATTCGGTGATCGCGCGGCTCCCCGTTACCTTGTCGCCGCCGGGCGGCAAGAGGGTGCCGTCGCGGGTATAGAGGCGACCGATTGCTTCGTAGTCGCCTCGCGCGAAGGCATCCGCCCATCGTGCATTCTCGGCTTTGATGGCCGCTTCGGGCGGATGTTGCGAACCACCGGCAGATGCCGGCGTCGCAAACGCGAAAAAGGTGACGCAGGCTGCTGCAAGTGCGGTAGCGAAAGTACGATTCTGTTGCATCGGGTGATTTCCGGTTATAGCTCGAATTGAGAGGACTACGAAAATTTAAAGGGCGGGCGGGCAATGTCGGAGCCGGTGATCATCGAGGCCTGCAGACGGCCCGCGCGCATTGCCGGCCCAAGTTTCACCGAACGCCTGGAATGCGTGCGAGCCCCCTGGAGGCGCCGGGCAATTCCTTGTCGACCATCGCGACGACTTCCGGCCGCGCGTCCCTCGGATGGCCGGAGTGGAACGGCGGCGCGGGATCGTATTCGATCACGAGTTGCGTGAATTCGGCCGCCTGTCGGCCGCGCAGCTTCTCCGCCACGCGAAGCGCGAAGTCGATGCCCGCCGTCACGCCGCCGCCGCTCATGAACCGGCCGTTGTCGTCTTCCACGAAGCGGTCGGGAACGGGAATCGCGCCATATTCGGCCAGCTTGTTGACGAAGGCCCAATGGCACGCGCTTCGCTTGCCCTTGAGCACGCCCGTTGCGGCGAGCACGAGCGATCCGTTGCAGACCGACGTAACGTGCCTGGCGCTTTCCGCCAGGCGCCGGATCTGCGCCTGATACGCGGGTTGCATCGGCGCCGTCAAATTAGACCCGCCGGGGACCAGGAGCACGTCCGTCTTGTCGATGTCGGCCAGCCGCTCGGTCTTGCCGTACACGACGCCGAATTCGAGCGTCACGTTGCCGCCATCGAGGCTCGCGTAGCGAACGTTCGTATTCGGCAGCCGATGGAAGATCTCGCTGGGGCCGGCGAAGTCGAGCAGCGTCCCGCCGTCGTAGTTGACGATCAGGATGTTGAGCGGTTCGTTCGGCGCAAGTTCGCCCTTGCTGCCGGCCTGCGCACGAGCAGGGGTGGTATGCGCGAGCAACGCGCTGCCGCCCAGGATGGCGCCGAGGGTGGCGGCGCCCCCCAGCTTGAGGGCATCGCGGCGCGAACGGCCCGCTCTCGTGAGCGGTGTTCCGGAAGCATTGTCTTCGCTACGGTCGGTCAAGATCGTTTCTCCTTGCACTTCGGCCCCTCTGCGGGCGCAACCAGATTGGGCCGGATTGAATGGCCGCCGCGACGAACGGCGTGGCGGACGTGAGATCGGGATGGGGATGAGCCCGGATGATTTGCAGGGCTCAGGCATTGCGCGCCGCAGGCTTAAAGCTGCGAAGCGCCGCCATCGACGACCAGTTCGGTGCCGACGACATACGACGATTCGTCGCTGGCGAGATAGAGCGCCGCGTACGCGATGTCCATCGCGTGGCCCATGCGGCCCACCGGAATGGTTTCGGCGAATTCGGCCTTGCGCTCGCGAACCCATTCGTCGGGCATGCCCCATTTGGTGAGCAGCGGAGTGTCGATCACACCGGGCGCGATCGCGTTGAAGCGGATCTTGCGGTCGAGAAACTCGTAGGACCAGCTGCGGGCGAGCGATCGTACGGCGGCTTTCGCTGCCGCGGTCAACGAGATGCCATGCTTGCCGGTCTGCGCGACGAACGATGTATTGAGAATGAACGAGGCGCCTGGCCGCAGGTCCGGCAGCACCGCCTGAAGCGTGAACACCACGCCCTTGACGTTGATGTCCATGATCTCGCCATAAAGCGCGTCGTCGATGTCGTTGACCGCGGACGGGAACGCCCAGCCCGCGTTCGCGAACACGACGTCCAGGCCGCCGAACGTCTCCTTGACCTCGGCGGCAATCGCCCGCATGTCGTCGAGCGAACGGACGTCGCCCTTGAGAACGAGCGCGTGCTCGCCAAGCTCGGCCTTCACGCGCTCGAACACCGTGTCATCGCGGCCCGTCACCGCTACGCGGGCGCCTTCCGCAATGAACAGCTTCGCGGTTGCGAGGCCGATGCCGCTGGTACCACCGGTGATCAACACTGACTTGTCTTTAAGCCTCATCTTCTGCTCCATTTTTACGTCGTGACTGATCAGGCCGAAGGCTTCAAACGCGATCGCGTTCATGTGCCTTTTCCGGCTCGATCTTCCACGTGCAGTATGGAACGCGAGGTGTATGGCGCAAAGATCGTATAACCCTCAAAAAGCGCCACTCGGTTAAAACGGGTGAATAACGCGGCTCGGTGTTTGGCGGGGGCAATGCCCGTTCGCTCGCTTCATGTGGGGTCTCGCTGGCGGCGAGTGGCGTGTGGAGCAGGCGTGCGCGAAGGTCGGACGCGCAGTGGTCGCGATGCGGATGTCCGAGCGATCGCGGCGAGTGGCCAGTATCTGGAGGCCGTCTGCTTCACTCCTCGCGCTCATAGCGCAAACGGTATCCCCCATTCATTCGCTCGATGCGTGCGAACCCGCGTTCCCCCAGATGCATGCCGGCGATCAACAGCCCCTCCGAACTGACCTGGTCCAGAAGCCGTGACCGCGTAGCAGCGGCCAACGACGCATCGTGATCGAAGGCAATCGACACCTCCGGTCGCTGAATCTGGATATGCGGGAAATGCACCACGTCTCCCCACACAAGAAGCCCCTGATCGCGGGATTCAAGCACATATCCGGTGTGTCCATCGGTGTGCCCCGGTATCGGCAGTGCGTCGATGCCGGGGAGCACTTGCCCGTCTTCGAAAAGACGAAGCCGGTCGCCATAAGCATCGAATACCCGACGCGCCACCGCGAAATTTCCCCGTGCGCGTTCGCTGGCGCGACTCAGATTCCCGTCGTCCTGCCAGAACCCGACCTCGCGTCGATGCACGACCAGTTCCGCATTCGGGAACGCGATCTCTCCTGCACCGCTCACGAGCCCCCCGACATGGTCGGGATGCGCGTGGGTCAGCAGGATGGTGTCGATCGCGGCGGGCTCGATACCGGCAAGCGCGAGGTTCGTCCCGAGTTGGCCGCCCCATTGCCTGAACCCGCCCGCCCCGGCATCGATGAGCACGGTGCGGCCCGCGCCGCGTACGACGTAGCAATTGATGTGCACGGCTTCTGGCGCCTTCTGCCCGGCATCGCGTTGCATGTTCGACGCGTCGGCCGGATCGATATTCGACAGAAAGTCGAGACTCGCGGTGAGGTAGCCATCGCTGATGGCGGTTATCGTGAAATCCCCGACTTGCTGGCGGGGAAAGGTAAGCGTGGCCATCGTGCTTCTCCGGATCGGCGAATGGTGGGTTAGTTGCGGGCGTGAATGTTCGATTCGGTGTAACCAAAACACCGAATGCGCGCGGTGAGGCCGGTGCGCTGGACGATCGCACGATCCAGCGCTTCCATGAACCGGTCCATGACCGCCGACGTGCGGGCCGTGCCGGCGCGATACCGAATGTCCGCGTAGACAGGATGCCCATGCCCGTGCAGAACCGCCTGAAAAATGACGTGGACGTTCTTGAGCTCCGCGCCGAGCACATGCGTACAGAGCTCGACGCAGTCGCGCGACAGCTCGGCAAGATTTTCGTCAGCGGGCATCCGCTGTGCATCGATCGAGAAAGTGACGTTCGGCATCGTGGGCTCACTCCTGGGCAGTCGAAAGGGCACGTGCGCTCGTCAGTTGCTTTGTCATCGGCGCATAAAGGTGAATGCCTTCCGCGCGCTCCTCGACAAGCGGCACGCTGTCGCGCGGCACGACGGCGAGCCAGCGTCGTGCCGGAAACTGCTCCAGCGCGACGGCTTGCATGGCCAGCGGGCGGAGGCCCAACCGGATCAGCGGATCAGGGCCGCCGGCGCACAGCGCGAGGCGTTCGCCTTCCGCCACCGCCGGAGCTAGTCCGATATCGGAATAGAGATTGCGATGCCAGTCGGTGATGTGTTGCTGCCATTTCGCAAAATTGCCGCCGCCTTTCCGGCGATATTCGTCGCCGGTCAGCACATCGAGACCGTCGATCGTGTGAATCGCCAGATAGACGGGGCAATCGCTGCCGATCGCCTTGAACCGCTGCGACGTGTGAAATCCCGTCACCGAGATCAGGGCAGGCAGCTTTTCAAGGCTGTAGAAGTCGTTCCATTCGGCTTCGCTGTCGACGTCGGCGAAGCTGCATTCCACGGTGTAGATCATCGGATCGTCCTTTGAGCAAGATGCACATCCCACGGCGGGCGCTTGATGGTCAGTGCGGTAACGTAATGCTAAGCTCGCATTTGCACCCCATAAAACGAAATAAAGTCAGCCTTCAGTGATATTTGCTCAAGCTGACGTCGAGCCCACCCTGACCGGCGAGCCACGCATGCCCCGCAAGATCCCGAGCAATTCCGCGCTGCAGGCGTTCGAAGCCGCGGCCCGACACGGCAGCTTTGCCCGAGCCGCCGATGAACTCGCCCGAACCGAGGGCGCCGTCAGCCGTCAGATCGGCCGGCTGGAGGCGTTCCTGGGTGTCACGCTGTTCGAGCGGATCGGCAACCGGGTACGGCTGGCGCCGAACGGTGCGCGGTACGCGGTGCAGGTTCGCGAGATCCTGGATCGGCTGGAACGGGACAGCCTGTACCTGATGGGGCAGCCCGTCGAAGGCGCGAGCATCGATATCGCGGCCATTCCGACCTTCGCCACGCGCTGGCTGATCCCCCGGCTGAAACACTTTCAGGACCGGCATCCGAACGTCACGGTCCATATCGCCGAGCGCATGGAACCGTTCCTGCTGGCCGGGAGCGGTTTCGATGCCGCCATCCATTTCGAGCATCCGGCATGGGCGGGAATGCATCTGCATCCGCTGCTGGAGGAAGTGCTGGTGCCCGTGTGCAGTCCGGCGTTGCTGGCGGGCGCCGGGGCGAACCCGTCGCTGGACGCATTGCCACGCCTTCACCGGCGGCAGAACCCGGACGCGTGGCAGGCCTATGCGCAGGAGTCCGGCATCGTGCTGGGCAACTCGGCGATTGGCGCGCGCTACGATCTCCATTCGATGCTGATCGAAGCGGCGCTCGCGGGCCTGGGTGTCGCGCTGGTGCCGCGTCTTTACGTCGACGCGGAGCTCGAGCAGGGGCGGCTGGTCGCACCCTGGCCGGCGGGCAAGTCCGTCACGAAAAACTTCTGCCTCGTCCTGCCCGAACCGATCGAACTGGTCCAGGGGCCGTTGCGGGCGTTCGCGACGTGGATGCTGAATGACGCGCCGGGCCTGGCGCCGCACGGTAACGCCCGACGCACAGCGCGAGTCAGACGTCAGCGCGGTGCTTCCTCTCCACGTTGATTCGCCGCACGCAGGCCGCGATCAGGTACGCCGCGCTCGGCGAGACACCGCCTGCCGAATGCTCCCGTCAGTCGGGCGTATGCGCCCAACCGACGGGCCTGCAAAGCCCCAGGACCAACAGTGCTGCCGGCACTGAAAACCGGTTCCACCCGCGCAACGCGAGTTCTTCCACATGATCGTTTGGTCTCCTTTGCATCCTTGATGACCATTGCTTCATGACGGCAACGCGATAAGGCACGTCGGGCGGGTCGAGGTGCCGGTGCGGTTGTGGCATCCGGCGTTGCGGTCTCCTGTGGCCGGAAACGTGTGATCCGCGTGGTGCTTGTCGGTGCAAAGCCGCAACGGCCGGGATCACAAGACGTCGAGGAAGATCGATGGATCTAGTGGTTGATGCACCCGTTGTCAACTGACTGGAGGGCCCTGTCTAACAACCTGCACAGCGTTGTTGAACGTGATTCACTTCGCGTGCTGGTGCGAAAACGTTCGTTTGTGTTCGTTTTTATTCGTTTTCCGGTATCGGAGTCCCGTCGCGCCGAGCCGTCGAGTGGGGTACAGCCGACATCCCGCGCGCGGGCGACGCTTCAGTGCCGAAAGCGTCGCTGCATCAGCGATTTCCGCATCCTCATCCTCGAGCAACTGACATGTACGTAAAAAATGGAGAGCAAGATGAGCAGATCGATACGAGCGAAGGCAGTGGCGACCGTGGTGGCGATCGCCATGAACGCGGCCCCGGCCGCGAGTGTTGGAACCGTTCTGTCGCTGGCCGGCGCACAGGCCGCTTCCGCCGCGACGACCGCCGTTGACGACTACGCGGCGACCCGGTACCCGATCATTCTCGTGCACGGGCTGACCGGCACCGACAAGTACGGTGGCGTCGTCGAGTACTGGTATCGCATTCCGGAGGACCTGCGGGCGCACGGTGCGGCGGTATACGTTGCCAACCTGTCCGGCTTCCAGAGCGACGATGGCCCGAACGGGCGTGGCGAGCAATTGCTTGCGTTCGTGAAGCAGGTGCTTGCGGCAACGGGCGCGCAGAAGGTGAATCTGATCGGCCATAGCCAGGGCGGCCTGACATCGCGTTATGTTGCGTCCGTTGCGCCGGAACTGGTCGCGTCGGTGACGACGATCAGTACGCCGCACTGGGGCTCGCAATTCGCGGACTTCGTCCAGCAACTGTTGCAGACGGACCCGACCGGCCTGTCGTCGACCGTGCTCGGCGCATTCGCGAATGCGCTCGGCACGTTGACGAGCAGCAACTTCAATACGAACCAGAATGCGATTCAGGCGTTGTCGGTGCTGACGACGGCAAAGGCCGCCGCATACAACCAGAAATTCCCGAGCGCCGGTCTCGGTGCGCCGGGCTCGTGTCAAACCGGCGCGCCAACGGAGACTGTCGGCGGCAATACGCATCTGCTTTATTCGTGGGGCGGCACGGCGATCCAGCCGACAGCGACGGTGGCCGGCGTGACGGGGGCCGTCGATACGAGCGTGAGCGGGGTCACCGATCCGGCGAACGCGCTCGATCCGTCAACGCTGGCACTCCTCGGCAGCGGCACGGTGATGATCAATCGCAGCGCAGGTCCGAACGACGGCGTCGTGTCGCAATGCAGCGCGAGGTTTGGCCAGGTGCTCGGCACGTATCACTGGAATCACACCGATGCGATCAACCAGATCCTCGGCGTGCTCGGCGCGAATGTGGAGGATCCGGTTGCGGTAATCCGCACGCACGCGAACCGGTTGAAGAATCAAGGCGTGTAATCGATGACAGGGAGCAAGCGCGGCATCGCGCGACGCCGGCATGTCCGGCGTCGCGCCTGCCGTGATCGGGCGGATCGTCGTGCATCGAGAGATTTCTTTGGCGCGTCGTCGATAACGGTCACCAGCGCGTGGCTTATCCGTGCTTCAGCGCGGTCGAAATGCGCTTCATCACAGAATCGTTCCAGAGGCGTCGGCGCGCAGTCGTGACGGCAATCGGCCATGCGGCCCCGTCAGCCTCGAACGCGTCAGGATCTCAACCCTGCTGGCGCAGGGCGCAACGACATCGATTACCCCGCACTCGCGGGTGTGGTGCCGGTCTAGAGCCACCGCTCTGAATTCCCGTTGCGCCGCCGCATAAAACGATCATCAGTCGTTGGAAGTGCACGAGAAAAATCGATTCGTACTCCAACTGAAAAATTCATCTCGACCCGAGAATATGACCGTCCAGCAAGGAATGCAGGGCGTTTGACGATGTCATTCCCCGCTCGCCGGCGACACGCTCGATCATCGCGGTTCGCGATCCGCATTCAAGCGACGAATGTGTGCATCGCAACAATCCATTTCATTCGCGGCAATCGTAACGGTAAGGTGAACGCACGTTCGAATTTGATCGAGCGATGCGAAACCACCCTGTGACGATGCCATGACAACGAACCGCGATCGACCTGCCAAAGTGTCAGCCCCGACTTCCGGTGTCACGCCGGCAGGCGGCAATGCGCGTGCGGCGGGCCCGCGCCTGCCGGCCAGGCTGGTGGGCCCGATCGTGCTCGGCACGCTGCTCAACGCGCTGAATTCGTCGATGATCGCGGTCGCGCTCGTCAGCATCCAGCAGGCGTTCAACCCGCACGGGCATGAACGCATCGACACCCTGTGGCTCGTGTCGGGCCTTTATCTCGCGACGGCCGTCGGCCAGCCGACGATGGGGCGGCTCGCCGACCGGTTCGGCGCGAAGCGGATCTTCTGCATCGGCCTCGCGATCGTATTGATCGCATCCGCGCTCGCGCCGTTCGCGCCGTCGCTCGGGTGGCTGATCGCGTCGCGCGTCGCGCTCGGCATCGGCACGTCGGCCGCGTATCCGGCCGGCATGGCGATGATCCGCACGTGGTCGCAGCGGCACGCGAACGGCGCGACGCCGACGGGCGGGCTCGGCGCGATCTCGGTGGCGGCACAGGTGGCCGTCGCGTTCGGGCCGCCGCTCGGCGGCGCGCTCGTGCAGTTTGCCGGCTGGCGCGCGATCTTCTGGATCAACGTGCCGATCGTGCTGCTCGCGTTCGTGCTGGCGTGGCTGTGGATTCCGGCCGACGTCGTACCGCGCGGCGCGCAGCAGCGCCGCACGCTGCGGGGCACGCTGAAGGAGCTGGACCTGCCGGGCGTCGTGCTGTTCGTCCTGACGCTCGCGAGCCTGCTGCTGTTCCTGCAATCGGTCACGCACGATCCGGACTGGCTGCTGCTCGTCGCGACGCTGGTGCTGTGCCCGGTGCTGGTCGGGCACGAGCGGCGGGCGGCGACGCCGCTGATCGACATCCGCATGCTCGGCGACAACCGTGCGCTCACGAGTACGTACCTGCGTTGCGTCGGCACCTACGCGGTGTTCTACGCGATCTTCTATGCGCTGCCGATGTGGCTGCAGGAGGCCAAGCACCTGTCCGCCGCCGACGCCGGCCTCGTGATGCTGCCGGTCGCCGGGATCGGCACCGTGGCGACGATGCTCGCGACCCGCCTCGCACACCGTCACGGCTCGCGGCCGGTGCTGATCATCGGCTCCGCGATGCTGTGCGTCGGCAGCGTCGTGATGAGCCTGCTCACCAGCGCGATGCCGGTCTGGTCGATCGTACTGCTATCGATCGTGTTCGGCGTGCCGAACGGCTTCAACAATCTCGGCAACCAGGCCGCGCTCTACCAGAGTGCGCCGCACGACCGGATCGGCACGGCCTCGGGGCTGTACCGCACTGCGCAGTATGTCGGCGGCAGCCTGTCGTTTGCGCTCGTCGGGCTGGCGCTCGGCCATCCGGCGAGCGATCGCGGCCTGCGCGAGCTGGCCATCGTCCTGGCGGTCATCAGCGTGCTGCTGCTGCTCAACGCAGCGTCGAGCCGGCACCTGGATACCGCCGCTTCTTCCATCCCCCAACAGAAGTGAGGTTTTGACATGTCCACTCCGACGCTCAATCGCACGGTCGCCCTGGTCGCCATCGACCTGCAGAACGGCATCGTGTCGCTGCCGGTCGTGCCCTACAGCGGCGCGCAGGTCGTGGCGAAGACGGTCGAGCTCGCGACCGCGTTCCGCGCGTTGAAGCTCCCCGTGATCTACGTGCACACGAGCTACCAGCCGGACGGCGGCGTCGCGCTGAAGGTCAGGACGGATGCGCCGTCGGCGCCGCCGAATCTCGACCCCGAATGGAGCGCGTTCGCACCGGCGCTCGGCGTCGGGCCGTCCGACATCGTCGTGACGAAGCACCAGTGGGGCGCGTTCACCGGCACCGACCTCGACGTGCAGCTGCGTCGTCGCGGCATCACGGACATCGTGCTGACCGGGATCGCAACCAACATCGGCGTCGAATCGACGGCGCGCCAGGCATACGAGAACAACTACAACGTCGTCGTCGTCAACGACGCGGTCAGCACGTCGTCCGCCGACGCGCAGACCTTCGCGCTGACGCAGATCTTCCCGAAGCTCGGGCAGGTCGCCGCGACGGCCGACGTGGAGGCGGCACTGAAGCAGGCGTATTCGCGCTGAACGAAGCGGCGTGTTCGGCGTGCACCATTCAAACAGAGTCATTTACCGAGGCATGACGATGATCAAGACCGATGCATGGGTTCTCTACGCAGGACCGGAACCGAGCAGGAAGCAGGCGCCCGTGGCGGGCGAACTGCGTCGCGAGACCTTCGAATTCTCCGATCTGGAAGCCGACGAGGTGCTGGTCGAGCCGCTGTACGGATCGTGGGAGGCGAACCTCGACCACGCGCTGTCGCGCAATCCGGTCGACATCTGCCGGCAGCGCCGCGAGGACAAGATCGTGCTTGGCAACGGTGCGCTGGTGCGCATCGTCGAGCGCGGCAGCGGCGTGAAGACGCTGAAGGAAGGCGAGATCTGCATGGTGATGCCGTTCGGCAAGCGCGACGAATACGGGTTCGCCGAGCTCGTCTACGCATACGACGCGCCGGGCACGATCGGCGTGATGGCGCAGCGGACCAAGATGCGCGCCGACAACCTCGTGGCGGTGCCGACGGACAGCCGGCATTCGCTGCTGCAATGGGCGACGTACGGCCGCTACTTCACCGCGTGGGACAACTGGAAGGTGGCGTCGACGTGCTGGCGCTCGCAGCTGCCGGACGTCGATCCGGCCGACTACCTGGTGTTCGGCTGGGGCGGCGGCACGACGCTCGCCGAACTGCAGCTCGCGAAGCGCGAGGGTTTTCGCGTCGCGATGACGGCGAGCAACGACCGGCGCCTCGAGGAGCTCGCGAAGCTCGGCATCACGCCGGTCGATCGCCGCAAGTTCCCGAACCTCGCGTATGACGACGAACGCTACAAGACCGATCCGGAGTACCAGGCGAGCTATCGCGAGTCGGAGCGCGTGTTCGCGGAGACGATCGCGGAGCTGAGCGGCGGCCGCGGCGTCGCGATCTTCCTCGACAACCTCGGCGGCGCACTGTATCGCGCGACGATGCGCGTGGTCGGCCGCACGGGTATCGTTACGACGGTCGGCTGGAAGACCGGGATGCGCCTGTGGAACCTGCGCGCGACGGAATGCATCAACCGCCGCCTGCACATCCACACGCACGCGTGGCGCTACGACGACAGCATCACGATCCGCGATTTCCAGGAAACGAGCGGCTGGATCGGCGAGGAGCCGACCGAGATCTTCGATTTCGACGAGGTGCCGAAGCTCGCGTCCGACTACCTGAACGGGAAGATCCAGACGTATTTCCCGATCTACCGGATCAACGCCGTCTGAGCGGCAGGTCGCGCGCCGCGCCCGCATCGCTGCAAGACGATTAGTCATGCAGATGATGTCGGTGTGCGGCGCGCCGTGCAATCCATCTGACTGGAGAACGGCATGGCCACTGTGGAAATGGGGGGCGTCGACACCGGTGCGGCGTCGGACGCGTCCAAACCGGCGCCGCTCGACGGCATTCGCGTGATCGACGCCGCGACGTTGTTCGCCGGGCCGCTCGCGGCGACGATGCTGGCGGACTACGGCGCCGACGTGATCAAGGTCGAGCATCCGGACGGCGATCCGGCGCGCAAGTACGGCGCGCGTCGCGACGACGTGCCGTTGTGGTGGAAGGTGCTCGCGCGCAACAAGCGGGCCGTCACGCTGAATCTCGGCACGGCCGACGGCCAGCGGATCTTCCGCGAAATGGCGGCGCAGGCGGACGTGGTCGTCGAGAATTTCCGGCCCGGTACGCTCGAACGCTGGGGGCTCGGTTACGACGTGCTGTCCGCGATCAACCCGCGGCTCGTGCTCGTGCGGGTGACGGGCTTCGGGCAGTTCGGCCCGTATGCGAGCCGCCCCGGCTTCGGGACGCTGGCCGAGGCGATGAGCGGGCTCGCGTCGGTCACCGGCGAGGCCGACGGGCCGCCGCTGCTGCCGTCGTTCCCGCTCGCGGACACCGTCGCGGGGCTGAACGCCGCGTTCGCGATCATGACGGCGCTGAAGGCGCGCGAGCACACCGGGCGCGGCCAAGTCGTCGATCTCGCGATCATCGAGACGATGCTCGCCGCGATGGGCGCGCAGGTCGCGAGCTACGACCAGACGGGCCGGGTGCCCGAGCGCACCGGCAATCGTTCGCCGAACAATTCGCCGCGCGGGGTGTACCGCACGTCGGACGGCAAGTGGGTCGCGCTGTCGACGTCGGCGCACAGCATCGCGGAGCGCGTGATGCGCCTCGTCGGCCGTGCGGACCTGATCGACGAACCCTGGTTCGCGAACGGCGCCGAGCGCGCGAAGCATGCGGACGAACTGGATGCGGCGGTCGGCGGCTGGATCGGGCAGCGCTCGCGCGACGACGTGATCGCCGAGTTCGAGCGCGCGCAGGCGGCGGTCGCACCGATCTACGACGTCGCCGACGTGCTCCGCGATCCGCAGTACGCGGCGCTCGGCTCGGTCGTGTCGGTGCCCGATGCGGAGCTCGGCGCGTTCCGCACGCACAACGTGCCGTTCCGGCTGTCCGACACGCCCGGCGCGATCCGCTGGGGCGGGCCGGCGCGCGGCACGCACAACGATGAAGTATTCGGCGCATTGGGGCTGGAGCGGCACGAGATCGCCGATTTGACCGAACGGGGCATTGTATGAAAACCAGCGCAACCTACCGCAGTTATCTCTACGTGCCCGCGCACAAGGCGCAGGTGGTGGACAAGGCGTATGCAAGCGAGGCCGATGCCATCGTGCTCGACCTCGAGGATGCCGTGCCGGCCAGCCACAAGGCCGAAGCACGCGAGGCGGCCGCCGCGATTCTCGCGGAAGGCCCGCCGAAGCCGACCTACGTGCGGATCAACCCGATCGGCAGCCCGTGGTGTCGCGACGACGTCGACGCGATCGCGCAGCCGGCGCTGCAGGCGCTGCGGCTGCCGAAATGCGACCTGCCGCAGCATATCCAGGAAGTGGCGGGCTGGCTCGACGCGCTCGGCAGCGAGGCGGGCATCCAGATCCTGATCGAGTCGGCGTACGGTGTCGAGACGGCTTACCAGCTTGCGACCGCGTCGCCGCGGCTCGAACGGATCGGGCTCGGCGAGAGCGACCTGCGCGCGGACCTGCAGATCGGCGTCGACAACTTCACGCTCGAGGTGTGCCGCGCGCGCTGCGTCGTGGTGTCTCGCGCGGCGGGGCTCGCCGGGCCGATCCAGACCGTCTATCACACGCTGCCCGATCTCGACGGGCTGAGGGAATCGACGTTGCGCGCCAAGTCGATGGGGTTCCTCGGCCGCTTCGCGATTCATCCGTCGCAGCTCGCGGTGATCAACGAGGTGTTCACGCCGTCGGAAGACGAGATCCGCGCGGCCGAGCGGGTGCTCGAGGCAGTCGATGCGGCAGCGGGCAAGGCCTCGGCGTCGTCGGTCTTCGTGCTGCCGGACGGCCGCGTGGTCGCGCCGCCGCTGATCGCCAACGCGCGCGTGACGCTCGCGCTCGCGAACAATCTTCGACTCAGTGGAGCACTGGCATGAGCACGCCCGAGACGCTTTCCGCTCCGGCGGCCGCCGCCGATCCGGTGGCACCGGCCCGGCCCGCGCCGCCCGACGGCATCGTCGGCGCGCTCGGCCGCTTCGCGGCGGAGGTGCGCGCCGGAGGGCTGGAATACCGGCTGCGCGTCGAGGCCGCCGCGCGCGTGCTCGACGTGGTCGGCAACAGTCTGATCGCGCACGACGAACCGGTCGTGCAGTCGGTGCTGCAGGTTGCACGGCGCTGGGCGGGCACCGGCCCGGCGAGCGTGATCGGCGCGCCTGACCGGTTGCCGGCCGCGAGTGCCGCGCTCGTCAACGGCACGCTCGCGCATGCGATGGACTTCGACGATTCGCACATGCTGTCGGTGCTGCATCCGAGCGCGTCGGTGATTCCGGCCGCGCTCGCCGCCGCGCAGGCGAGCGGCGCGTCGGGCGCGGCGCTGCTCGATGCGATCACGGTCGGCACCGAGGTGTGCATCCGGCTGGGCGTCGCGGCCTACAACGAGCGGCTCGGCAATTCGGTGTTTTTCGAGCGCGGCCAGCACGCGACGTCGATCTGCGGCACGGTCGGCGCGGCGGCGGCCGCGGCGATGCTGCTCGGGCTCGACGCCGCGCAGATCGCGGCGGCGCTCGGCATTGCCGCGAGCATGGGCGCGGGCCTGCTCGAAGCGAACCGCACCGGCGGCTCGGTGAAGCGGATTCACTGCGGCTGGGCGGCGCATGCGGGCGTGAGCGCGGCGGAACTGGCGGGCGCGGGCGTCACCGCGCCGCCGACCGCGCTCGAAGGCCGCTTCGGCTTCTTCCACGCATGGTGCGGCGACCTCGCCGACGTCGACGCGGTGCTGCGCGACCTGGGCGACGAATGGGAGACGAGCCGGATCATCTTCAAGCCGTATCCGTGCAACCACTTCACGCATCCGGGCATCGACGCGGCGCTGCAACTGAAGGCGCAAGGCGTGACGGCGGACGACGTGGTGTCGGCCGAGCTGCGGGTCGCGACGTCGACGCTGCGTACGATCGGCGAGCCGGCCGAGTTGAAGGCGAATCCGCCGAACGGTTATGCGGCGGCGTTCTCGGGGCCGTACACGGTCGCGGCGGCGCTGCTCGGCGGCGGCGGGCTCGGCGTCTGGTTCGACGATTTCGACGATGCGCTCGCGCGGGACCCCGCACGGCGCGCTCTGGCCGCGAAGGTGCGTTGCGTGGCCGATCCATGGTGCGATGCGCGCTTTCCGCATTTCCTGCCGGCCGTGCTGCGCGTCGAGCTGCGCGACGGGCAAGTGCGCGAAGCGTGGATCGAGTCGAGCAAGGGCACGAATTCGCGGCCGCTGACCGAGCAGGAACTCACCGCGAAATTCGTGCTGGCGGCGAGTTCGGCGCTCGGCATGGAGCGCGCGCTCGCGCTGCGCGATGCGGTACGGTCGCTCGCCGACGATGCGCCGCTCGATGTGCTCGCGGCGCTGACGTCGGGCATTGAAGGAGGACACCGATCTTGAATGCACCCCGCTGGAAAAAGCGGCCGCCCGGCTCGAACTGGGGCGACTTCGGTCCCGACGATCAGAAGGGACGGCTGAACTGGCTGACGCCGGACAAGGTGCGGCAGGGCGCGGCCGAAGTGCGCGAAGGGCTGTCGTTCTCGCTGAGCCTGCCGCTCGACGTGCCGCGCGGCGGCGGGCTGAACGCGCGGCGGCGGCCGCCGGCGATCATGCCGGCGCTGCTCGGCGACAAGCCGTATTTCGGTTATCGCGCGGACGAACAGGTTGCGAACGCAACCGATGTGGTCTGCGACGATTCGTTCTGCATGCACTCGCAGTTCTCGACGCAATGGGACGGCCTGTCGCACGTGGGCGGCGTGTTCGACGCGGACGACGACGGCGTGCCTGAAATCGTGTTCTACAACGGTTTCCGGATGGGCGAGCATCTGCGGGTGCCGCAAGAGGGCGACGCGACGGGCGGCGCGCACGCGCTCGGCATCGAGGTGATGGCGCAAACGGGCGTGCAGGGGCGCGGCGTGCTGATCGACCTGCGGCGTCATTTCGGCGACGCGCGCACGAAGGTCGGCTTCGCGGAACTGATGCAGGTGATGGAAGCGGACCGGGTGCAGGTCGAGCGCGGCGACATCGTCTGCATTCACACCGGCTTTGCGGATCTGCTGCTGAACGACGACGGCGGATCGCCGGCGACGGTCGCGAGCGCGTGCGTGCTGGACAGCAGCGATGCGCGGCTGCTGCAATGGATCGACGAATCGGGGCTGGCCGCGCTCGTGGCCGACAACCATGCGATCGAGGAACGTCCGCAACATGCGCAGCCGCTCGCGCAACCGGGCGCGCTGATGCCGCTTCACGAACTGTGCCTGTTCAAGCTCGGCATTCACCTCGGCGAGCTGTGGCACCTGACGCCGCTCGCGAACTGGCTGCATGCACACGGCCGGAACCGGTTTCTGCTGACCGCGCCGCCGCTGCATATCCGCGGCCTGGTCGGCGCACCGGCGAATCCGGTCGCGACCGTTTGAGCTTGCGGGCGGCCGCCGGGGCGGCGTTCGCCCGCATTTTTTTGCAATGCGACCTTTTTTCAAAAATCGCGAATCAAATGACCGATTGGTACGGTATCCGGAAGAATCGACGCGAAACGGACCAACTAATTTAAAAAATTAACCAATACCGCTCGATACCTAAAAATATAGATACGTCAAGATTGGACTATTCTTGTGCATTGCACTAAATATCAGGGGATTGCTCCGATTGCGGAATTTTGCAATCGCAATCGGAGGCGGTGTTTAACCTGTTTAGTGGATGGTCGCAAACATGAATCTACGTTCGATCGATCTGAACCTGCTGGTCATACTCGATGCGCTATTGACGGAGAAACAGGTCACCCGGGCCGGCCAGAAGGTCGGCCTCACGCAGCCGGCCGTCAGCAACGCGCTGGCGCGGCTGCGGTTCCTGTTCAAGGACGAGATCCTGGCGCGCACCGCGGTCGGCATGGAGTTGACGCCGCGCGCACAGGCGCTGGCGATGCCGATTCGACAGATCATGCAACAAATCGAGGAATTATTTGAATCGGATTATCAATTCAATCCTTTTACGTCCGAGCGCCATTTCACGTTGCGCATGTCGGATCTCACCGAATTGCTTTTGCTGCCGGCTTTGCTGCGCTGCATGCGCTTGACCAGCCCGAATATCGGCATGGACGTCGTGCACATGAGTGCCGCCAAGACCGCCGACGCACTCGAATCCGGGCTGCTCGACCTGGCGATCAGTGCCGGCCTCGAACATTCGGGCACGCTGTCGTCGCAAATCGTGTTTCATGACCGGATGGTCTGCGTGATGAGCCGCAGCCATCCGGAAGCGGGCATGCCGCTGACGCTCGAACGGTTCCTCGCGCTCGACTTCCTCAACGTGACGATCAATCCGGTCGACCACAGCCTGGTCGACAACCTGCTTGCGAACATGAACTGCACGCGGCGCATCGCGCTCAACGTGCCGCACTGGCTCGTCGTGCCGAACATGCTGGATGCGCTGCCGTATGCGGTGATCATGTCGGAGCGGCATGCGCTGAGCCTCGACGACGCGCGGCTCGTGATCCGCGACCTGCCGCTCGCGATGGAGCCCGTCGCGTGGTCGCTGTACTGGCACCGGCGCTACGACGGCAGCAACGCGCACGCGTGGTTGCGCAGCCGCATCGTCGAGGTCGCGGAAGCGCTCGAACGGCACGGCGTCGCGGCGGAAGCTTAGGGTTCATTCACGTCGGTCAGCCGACGACGAGCAGCGGCGGCAGCGTCGCGATGTCGGGCTGCTCGTCGAGCCGCCACAGGTAATCGAGCGCCGCGCGGATCTGCGCCGGGCCCCAGTGCCGCCGGCAGTTCTTCGTGAACTTCGCATCGTAGTCGTCGCGCCGCATCGGCCGCGTCGGCGAGCCGGGCAGGTCGTCCACCTGCTTCGTGCAGGTCGACCCGTCTTCGCACACGGCCGTCACCCGGTTCGGCGCGTGCGCGGGACAGCGGGCGGTCAGCGCCGGGTCCTCGCGCACCGTGATCCGCTCGATCAACGCGCGCAGCGCCGGATCGTGCAGCGCGTCGGGCCGGTAGCTCTCGGTCGTGATGTCGCCGTCGAGCATCGCGCGCGCGACGATGTACGGCAGGCTGTGATCGGCGGTCTCGTGCGTCGACGGCGCCCATTTTTCGCGGTCGCGGCCGGCCGTCACATAACCGACTTCGGTCGTGTCGATCTCGATGCGCCGGATGCGGCGCAGGTCGCCGACCTGCGCGGCGACGTCGAGCGCGGCAGGAATCGCGGTTTGCGTGAGCCCTTGCGCGGGATAGAACTTCACGAAGCACTTGCCGATCCGGAACGCGCCGCCGCGCCCGCCGAATTCGCGCGTGTCGACGGCGAACGGCCCGGACACCTGCGGAAAGAATCCCGCCATGCCTTCGAAGATCGGCGCGGGGCCGGTCAGCCCGGCGCGCGCGAGCTGCGTCGAGAACACCGCGTTGCGTGCCGCGTCCGCATCGGCGAGCGCCTTCCAGTTCGACAATTCCTGGACGCGCGTCTGGTTCAGCGCGAGATGGCTGTTGATCGACAGGTTCACCGCCTGCACCAGCTGCGGCGCGGGCATGCGCATCAGCTTGCCCGCGGCGAGCGCGACGGCGGGCAGGCTGTAGCACGTGTGATCCCAGCCGCGCGGGCTGATCGCGGCGGCGTCCATCAGCCGGCACGCGATCTCGTAGGCGATCGCGATCGACAGGATCAGGTCGCGGCCGTTTGCGTGCTGCGCTTCGGCGACCGCGAGGCACGCGGACATGTTGTCGCTCGGATGGCCGGTCTCCTTGCCGGCGTACGCGTCGTTGAAGTCGTAGTAGCGCAGTGCGGTGCCGGTCGCGAACGCGGCGAGATCGGGGCTCGTGCGCTGGTTCGTGCCGACGATCGTCGACACGCCGCCCGGCGACGCGAGCGCCGCGTCGCGCGCGATGCGTACCGGGCGTTCGTCGTGCGCGGCGATCGCGCAGCCGAGCGCGTCGATCAGGTGCGCCTTGATCGTCTCGATCGTCGCGGCGTCCAGGTCGCGATACTGCAGCCCGGCCGCGTAGTCGGCGAGCTGCTGCGCGAGATCGGGGCCGGGGGTGGCGCCGGCGACCGGCAGCACGCCCGCGCGGGCGTGGGCGAACGGCAGCGCGAGCGCCGCGCCGGTCAGCGTGGAAAGGAAGTGGCGGCGGTTCATTGTGCGAAGACTCCGAAGGTTCCTGAAACTGGGGAGAGGCGAGGTCAGAACAGCTTGCGCAGGCCGAGTGCCAGGCCCGCGCTGCTGGCGCGGTCGCCGGCCAGCGTGTAGTGGAGGAAGTTGTAGTTGTAGTTGTCGAAATCGAGCGCGGCGCGGCGCGCGTAGCCGCCCGCCAGGTACAGCGTGACGGCTTTCGACAGGAAGTAGTTCAGCTGCAGCGTGACCTGCTGCGGGTTGGCCGGGTGCGGCGTGGGTGTCTGCGCGTTCAGCGCATTCTGCGCACGGATGTCCTCGTAATAGAACGCGCCGACCGCCTGCAGGTAAGGGGTGATCGCGTAGCGCACGCCGGCCCACCAGAACGTGTAGCGCGTCACGACCGACGGCGCGGCGACGCCGCTCTGGCCGTGGGTGACGCCGGCCAGCAGCTGCGCACGTCCGATGGACGCGATCGCGGCGGCGGCATAGCGGCGGAAATGCGCGAAGCCGCCCGGCTGCGGGGTGTTGACGTTGTCGAACGCGGCGGCGAGCGAGAATGCGCCGCCGGCATAGTCGAAGCCGGCGCCATAAGCGGCGTTCGACTGGAACGCGCCGGGTATGCCGCCGAACGAATAGTGCGTTTCGAGCGTCAGCGGGCCGATCTTCGCCAGATACTTGGCGACGTTGTTCTCGCGGAAGTTGACGCCGACGATCGCGCCGGCCGGCTCGTACAGCGTCGAGTACGCGCCCGTCGGCGAATAGCGCTCCATGACGTCGAACAGCGTCGTGTACTGGTGGCCGAGCCGCAGCGCCCCCCAGCGCTCGTGCTGCAGCCCGACCCATGCGGAGCGGTCGAAGCCGCCCGCGCCGGTGCCGGTACCGTTGTTCAGGTTGATGCCGCTTTCGAGCCGGAACGCGGCCTGCCAGCCGCCGCCGAGGTCCTCGACACCCTTCAGGCCCCAGCGCGAGCCGCTCTTGCCGCCCGACACCATCCGCACGAGCGATGCCGACGACTTGTCGCCGGGCGCGGCCTGATGGGTGAGGAATTCCGTATAGATGTCGGCCACGCCATACAGCGTGATCGTGCTCTGCGCGCAGGCGCCGGCCGATACGAGGCCCAGTCCGCACAGTGCGGACATCCGCTTGCCCATGGTTTGTCTCCTTCCAGGGTTTGTTTTTTGTTTGAGTTCGGCGCCGCGCCGGTCGAGCGGTGCGGCGGTACTGCGGGGCGACGCTATCCGGGCCGGGTGGCGAACAGACGGCATCGTGACGGGACGCGTGCGCGCACCGCGCGACACGCGCATGGACGCGCAGCGATGAAGGGCGGTGCCCGCATTACCGGGGCACGCCGTCGGCGCGTGCCTGTACCGCCGCGTGACGCGCGAGCACGCGCTTCGCGCGGGCGACGCCGGGCGCGTCGACCATCCGGCCGTCGACGCGCAGCGCGCCGCGCCCGTTCGCGCGTGCGTCGTCGTAGGCGGCCAGCACCGCGTGTGCGTCGCGCACCGCGGCGTCGTCGGGCCGGAACGCACGGTTGAGCGCGCCGACCTGCAGCGGGTGGATGCAGGTCGCGCCCGCATAACCGAGCTCCGCGGACGCGCGCGCGATGCGCTCGAACGCGTCGAGATCGCGCAGTTCGTCGAGGCCGCCGATGAGGCCGAGCGGCAGGATGCCGGCGGCGCGCGCGGCGATGATCAGCAACTGTTTCGGCACGCGCAGCACATCGGCGCTCGCGCCGCTTTCGCAGTTCAGCGCGAAGTCGCCGCCGCCCAGCATCATCGCGACGACGCGCGGCGACGCCTGCGCGATCCGGTCCATTGCCTGGAACGCGCGCGGCGTTTCGACGATCGCGACGATCCGCGTGCGGCCGGGCAGCGCGCCGGCTTCTTCTTCGAGCGCGGCCAGCAGTTCGTCGATCGCCTCGATGTGCGAGCCGCCGCGCACCTTCGGCAGCACGACGCCGTCCACGCCGGCCCGGACGGCCGCGCGCAGGTCGGGCACGAGCTGGTCGAGCGGGCCGTTGGCGCGTACCAGCAGGTCGCGGCCCGGCGCGCGCAGTACCGGCACCGCGTCGGCCAGCCCGTCGCGGGCGGCTGCCTTGCATGCGGGCGGGACGCTGTCCTCGAGATCGAGGATCAGCGCATCGGCGTCGCTCGCGGCGGCCGATGCGACGAAACGGGGGACGTGCGCGGGGACGTACAGCAGCGAGCGCCAGACGGGTTGTGACGATGAATTCATCTACGGTCTCATAAAATGAAAGTCACTTTCATTTTTGTGGTGGATGACCGCATTCGTCAAGATTATCGTTAACGCCTAGTATCAAGGAACATTGCAGGATGATGACCGAACGAAGCTGTGCGGATTCATGTTGATGTCATCGACGATCTGCGTATAATGAAAGTGACTTTCATTTTTAGATGCCGGCCGCCGTAACGTGGCACCGACCTGACACGAACGGCCCGGCATCGCACGAGGTGGACATGAACAAGGTGGAGACAAGCAGTCCGGCAGAGGGCGGCGTGGCCGCGGTCAACCGCGCGCTGACCGCGCTGCTGGCGTTCGGCAACGCGCCAGGCGGGCTGATGCTCGCGCAGGTGAGCGAGGAGACGGGGCTCAACATGAGCACGCTGTTGCGGATGTTCGAGTCGCTCGAGCAGTTCCGCTTCATCAAGCGCCTGCCGGACGGGCGCTATGTGCTGGGGCCCGCCGTGTTCCAGCTCGGGATGATGTATCGCGAGTCGTTCCAGCTGCGCGAGTACGTGATGCCGATCCTGTCGAGGCTGTCGGCGGAAACCGGCGAAACGGCCGCGTTCTACGTGCGTGAAAGCGACCAGCGCGTGTGCCTGTTCCGCATCCAGGCGCAGCGCTCGGTGCGCACGCACCTGCGCGAGGGCGACCGCTTCCCGCTCGACGTCGGCGCGGCCGGGCGTGTGCTGCTTGCGTTCAGCGGCACGCGCGGCGGCGACTACGAGAAGACGGCCGAGCAGGGCTACGCGGTGTCGATCGCCGAGCGCGATCCGGAAAGCGCGGCGATCGCGTGCCCGGCATTCGGCGTCGGCCGCGTGCTCAGCGGCGCGATCTCGCTCGGCGTGCCGCGTTACCGCTTCAACAAGAAGGTGCTGGCCGACTACCTGCCGCGCGTGCAGGCGGCCGCCGCCGAGCTGACGCATGCGCTCGGCGGCGATCTGCCCGCTGCCGGCGCGGCATTTCGCGCGGCCGACCAGCTCGGCGCGCTGCTCGAGTAGCGCCGCGCGCGGCTGAGCGCGCCTCGAAGGCCGCCTCGAAGTCCGCCTCGAAGTCCGCCTTGCAGTCCGTCTCGCACGACGCATACACCAACCAGGAGACAAGCATGTTCGTTACCGACCCGCAGGCCGCTCACGCGGCCGGCGCGCACCGTCGCGCGTCCACCGGCCCGATTCATCCGAAACCGTTCGACGCCGGCGCGCAGGGGCCGCTCGCGGGTGTGCGCGTCGTCGACCTGTCGCGCCTGATGGCCGGCAACATGCTGAGCGTGCAGCTCGCCGATTTCGGCGCGGACGTCGTGAAGGTCGAGAGCGAGCGCGGCGATACGCTGCGCGCGGTCGGGGCGGGCGGGATCAGCACGAACTGGAAGGTATACGGGCGCAACAAGCGCAGCGTGTGCGTCGACCTGCGCGCGCCCGAGGGCATCGACATCGTCCGCCGGCTGGTGCGCGACGCGGACGTGTTCGTCGAAAGCTTCAAGCCCGGCGTCGCCGAGAAGATGGGGCTCGGCCCGGACGACCTGCTCGCGATCCGTCCCGAGCTGGTGATCGCGCGGATCTCCGGCTGGGGGCAGACCGGGCCGTACCGTCACAAGCCGGGCTTCGGCACGCTCGCGGAAGGCTATGCGGGGTTCGCGGCGATCAACGGCTTCGCCGATCGCGAGCCGGTGCTGCCGCCGATGTTCCTCGGCGACATGACGGCCGGGCTGTCCGGCGCGATCGCCGTGCTGGTCGCGCTGCATGCGCGCGCCGCGCACGGCGCGGCGGGGCAGGTGATCGACGTGTCGCTGTTCGAGCCGCTGCTGTCGATCCTCGGCCCGGTCGCCGCGAACTACGTGATGACCGGCAAGATCAAGGAACGCACCGGCAGCCGCTCGTCGAACACCGCGCCGCGCAACGCGTATCGGGCCCGCGACGGCAAGTGGCTGTGCCTGTCGAGCTCGACGCAGGCGATGGCAGAGCGGCTGTTCCGCGCGATCGGCCGCGCGGAGCTGATCGACGATCCGCGCTACGCGACCAACGTGCAGCGCGTGCAGCACGCGGAGGCGCTCGATGCGATCGTCGGCGAATTCATCGCCGCACGCGATCTCGCTGACAATCTCGCGTTCTTCGAAGAAGCGGGCGTGACGGTCGGGCCGATCCAGGATATCGCGCAGATCGTTCAGGATCACTACGTGATCGAGCGCGAGGCGCTCGTCGAGCTGCCGGACGACGACGTCGGCAGCCTGCCGATGCACAACATCACGCCGCGCCTGTCGGCCACGCCCGGCACGTTTCGCCGGCCCGCGCCCGCGCTCGGCGAGAACAATCGCGAGATCCTGCTGCCGCTGCTCGGCGAACGCGAATACGAGCGGCTCGCGGGGCTGGGCGTGATCCGCACGCGGTAGGCGCGACGTGCGACGTGCGATGCGGCCGCGAAGGACGGCCGCCGCACCCTGGACATTGCATGGAGGAGACACCATGGAACCACGCTGGACCCATCGGCCGCCCGGCTCGAACTGGGGAGATTTCGGCCCGGACGATCAGAAAGGGCGCCTGAACTGGCTGACCGCCGACGCGGTGCTGCGCGGCGTCGCGGAGGTGCGCGCAGGCCGCGTGTTTTCGCTGAGCCTGCCGCTTGACGTGCCGCGCGGCGGCGGGTTGAACGCACGGCGCCGGCCGCCGGCGATCATGCCGGCGCTGCTGGGCGACAAGCCGTATTTCGGCTATCGGGCGGATGAACAGGTTGCGAACGCAACCGATGTGGTCTGCGACGATTCGTTCTGCATGCATTCGCAGTTCTCGACGCAGTGGGATGCGCTGTCGCACGTCGGCTCGCTGTTCGATCCGGCGGGTGACGGCGAGCGGGCCCGCGTGTTCTACAACGGCTACCGGATGGACGAGCACATCCAGGTGCCTGAAGCGGGTGCGCCGCGCGGCGGCGCGCGTGCGCTCGGCATCGAGGTGATGGCGCAGACGGGCGTGCAGGGGCGCGGCGTGCTCGTCGACCTGCGGCGCCACTTCGGCGACGAGCGGCGCAAGATCGGCTACGCGGAGTGGATGGCGGTGCTGCGCGCGGACGACGTGATCGTCGAGCGCGGCGACATCGTGTGCGTGCATACGGGCTTCGCCGATCGCCTGCTCGATGCCGACGCGCGCGGCGAACCCACCGCGCCGGACATGTGCTGCGTGCTCGACGGCAACGACGCGCGCCTGCTCGAATGGATCGACGCGTCGGGGCTCGCCGCGCTCGCGGCGGACAACCACGCGGTCGAGGAGCGTCCGCGCGATGCGCGGGCGCGCGAGCGGCCCGGCGCGCTGATGCCGCTGCACGAGCTGTGCCTGTTCAAGCTCGGCATTCACCTCGGCGAGCTATGGCACCTGACGCCGCTCGCCGACTGGCTGCACGCGCACCGGCGCAACCGCTTCCTGCTGACCGCGCCGCCGCTGCACCTGCGCGGGCTCGTCGGGTCGCCGGTCAATCCGGTCGCCACCGTATGAACGCCGGCGCCGCGCGCATGCCGCGCCGGCGCCGGGTGTGCCGCTTCGCCGCTTCGCGCAGGCCGCGCGGGCGGATCATCGAGGAATCGCCATGTCCCACTCCCATGCGGCGTCGATCGCCGCCCGCATCGACCGCCTGCCCGCGACGGCCACCATCTGGACGCTCGTGCTGTTCCTGAGCGTCGGCGGGTTTTTCGAGGTCTACGACCTGTTCCAGATGACCTACCTGCCGCCCGGGCTGATCCGCGACGGCATCTTTCACGCGGGCTCGCACGGCGTGCTCGGCATGTCGGACCAGGGCGCGCTCGGCGCGGCGACGTTCGCCGGGCTGTTCGTCGGCGAGATGTTCGTGTCGCGCCTCGCGGACCGCTTCGGGCGGCGCGCGCTGTTCACCGGCGCGCTGCTGCTCTACACGGCGGCGAGCCTGGCGATGTGCGTGCAGACGCATGCGCTCGGCATCCTCGTGTGCCGTTTCATCGCGGGCTGCGGCATCGGCGCGGAGCTGATCACGATCGGCGCGTTCCTGACCGAGCTGGTGCCGAAGGCGGTGCGCGGCCGCGCGTTCGCGTTGTGCTTCGCGGTCGGCTATCTCGCGATGCCCGTGCTGGCGCTGGTGTCGTGGTTATGGGTGCCGCACGATCCGCTCGGCATGTCCGGATGGCGCTGGGTCGTGCTGCTCGGCGGCAGCGGCGCGGTTTTCGTCTGGTGGCTGCAGTCGCGGTTGCCGGAGTCGCCGCGCTGGCTCGCCCACACGGGCCGCGAGGCCGAGGCCGAAGCCGTGCTGCAGCGGCTCGAGCAGGCCGTCGAGCGGGAATCCGGCCGGCCGCTGCCCGCAGTCCCGACGCCGGTCGCGGCGGCCGCGGCCACGGCCACTGCCGCACAGCGCGCGCCGTCGATGTGGGATGCGCGGCATCGCGGCCGCACGACGATGCTGATCGCGTTCAATGCCTTCCTGAGCATCGGTTTCTTCGGCTTCAGCCAGTGGCTGCCGACGCTGCTCGCCGCGCAGGGCGCGAGCGTCACGAAGAGCCTCTGGTATGCGTTCGTGATCGCGTTCGCGTATCCGGTGTCGCCGTTCGTCGCCGGCCTGCTCGCCGACCGGATCGAGCGCAAATGGCTGATCGTCGCGTCGGCGTTCGGCGTTGCGCTGTTCGGCACCGCGTTCGCGATGTCGGCGCAGGCGCCGTTCGTGATCGCGTTCGGCCTGCTCGTCACGCTGTCCAACACGGTGCTCGCGAGCAACGGCACCGCGTACCAGTCGGAAGTGTTTCCGACCGAGATCCGCGGGCGCGCGCTCGGCTTCGTGCATTCGATCGGCCGCCTGACGGGGATCGCGAGCAGTTTCATCGTCGCGCTGCTGCTCGAGCGCGCGGGGGTGCCGGCCGTGTTCGTGCTGATCGGCGGCAGCATGCTGATCGTGATGGTGTCGATCGGCGTGTTCGGGCCGCGTACCAACAACCGGGCTCTGGACGAGATCGCGGACGGCGCCGGGAACGCGGCGGCGTTGCGCGGGCTCGCCGAAGCGCCGACCGGGCGTGTCGATGGGCGGCGAAAATTGGGCTAGCATCCTGATTCATCGCGGCAACCGGGCACCTCGCCCATCGACCATCGCCATGAAACCCGTTGCCGTCGTATTGCACGGCCCGACCAGTGCAGGGAAGAGCAGCCTGGCCAGGGCGCTCCAGCAAGGGTCGGACGTGCCGACGTTTCACGTCTCGCTCGACGCGTTCGTCGAGATGTCGCGCCGACGTGACATGCGATCGGACGAGGAGCTGAATCAGGCGCTGAGACTCCATCAGCTCAACCTGCAGTCGACGCTCGCACGGATCGCGGCCAGCCATTTCGAGATCGTGCTGGATCTCGTGCTCCGGGATCCGGCCGCGCTCGACGCATGCGTTGCCGCGCTGTCGCCGCGTCAGACCTTCGTCATCGGCGTGACGTGCCCGCTGGACATCCTCGAACAGCGCGAACGCGCGAGGCCCGATCGCGGCGAGGGCATGGCCCGCTCCCAGTTCGGGCATCCGGCTTATTCGCGGCCTTACGCGCTGCGCATCGACACGTCGACATGCACGCCGGAAGAAGGCGCGCGCCGCATCCGTGCCCACGTCGACGCGCAGCGCGAGTGATCGTCGTCGCGCTCGATCGTGACAGGCCGCGTTCTCCCTTAAACTCGCCGGCAACGAATGTCATCGGCCACGCGGATGATGTCGTTCGCACGCGACAAATCGCATTGTGCGGAGAAACGGGACATTCGCGATGAAACCGATTCCGAAGCGTTTGTGCCGATAACCGCTTTTTCATGTTTCGAACGGATTGAAAGCGAATTTCAAGCGGATTTACGCGCCGACAGGCCATGTGGAGCGGTTCCAGCGGGTAAACGCCAGGTTATGCGCCCGCCGTGTCCAGACAGGGGATTCATGGATTGAATGCGCGCCGATTCAAAATATAAATTTCGGAAAGACTTTGGCACGGGATATGCTTCGCAGTTCTTATCCCAATGGATCATGCGCCGGCTATTCGTCGGAGAAATCAGGCAGGAGCATGAACATGAACCGCCCGGATCTGACAAGCCGATTGTTTAGAGGATGAACAGTTTGTGAATTCGGCGCGGCAGTGCGAAGCTGCCCGCGGAACAGCGTCGTACACGGATTGAGTTGGGTGACTTGAAACGCAGGCCGTAACTCCTAGCGACGGCCACTACTGACAGTTCAGGATATGACATTACTGATTGGGGTCCCTCTGGAGACGGCCAACGAGGAACGGCGCGTAGCGACGGTTCCCGACGTGGTCGAAAAGCTGATCAAGCTCGGGTTCTCGGTGGCCGTGCAAAGCGGTGCAGGCACCGGCGCGAACTTCAGCGACGACGACTACCGCAAGGCCGGGGCCGAAGTCGTGGCGACGGCCGCCGATCTGTGGGGCCGCAGCGATATCGTCCTCAAGGTGCGTCCGCCGAGCAGCGAGGAAGTCGCGCTGATGCGTGACGGCAGCACGCTGGTCGGTTTCGTCTGGCCGGCGCAGAACCCCGAACTGATGCAGCAGCTGGCCGCGAAGCGGGCCACGGTGCTGGCGATCGATTCCCTGCCGCGCACGCTGTCGCGCGCGCAGAAGATGGATGCGCTCACGTCGATGGCCGGTGTGAGCGGCTACCGCGCCGTCATCGAGGCGGCCCATGCGTTCGGCCGTTACTTCAACGGGCAGATCACGGCCGCGGGCAAGGTGCCGCCGGCCAAGGTGTTCGTCGCCGGCGCGGGCGTGGCCGGGCTCGCGGCCATCGGCACGGCCGCCGGCCTCGGCGCGATCGTGCGCGCCAACGACACGCGCGCGGAAGTGGCCGACCAGGTCAAGTCGCTCGGCGGCGAATTCGTCAAGGTCGACTACGAGGAAGAGGGATCGGGCGGCGGCGGTTACGCGAAGGTGATGAGCGAAGGCTTCCAGCAGGCGCAGCGCGCGATGTACGCGCAGCAGGCCAAGGATGCGGACATCATCATCACCACCGCGCTGATTCCCGGCAAGCCGGCACCGAAGCTCATCACGGCCGAGATGGTGCAGTCGATGAAGCCGGGCAGCGTGATCGTCGACATGGCCGGCGAGCAAGGCGGCAACTGCGAGCTGACGGTGCCGGGCGAGGCGGTGGTCCGCCACGGCGTGACGATCGTCGGCTACACGGATCTCGCGTCGCGCCTGGCACGACAGTCGTCGACGCTGTACGCGACCAACCTGCTGCGCGTGATCGAGGAGCTGTGCAAGGCGAAGGACGGCACGATCAACGTCGACTTCAACGACGACGCAATTCGCGGCCTCACGGTCATCAAGGAGGGCAACGTGACCTGGCCGCCGCCGCCGATCCAGCAGCCGGCCGCGGCACCGAAACCCGCCGCGCCGCCGGTCGCGGCAGCCGCGTCCAAGGGCCACGGGCACGGCAGCGGCGCGCCGATGTCGGCGAAGTCGCTCGCCATCACGTTCGCCGTCGGCGCACTGGTGTTCCTGCTGGTCGGCCAGTTCGCGCCGGCCACGTTCCTGTCGCACTTCACGGTGTTCGTGCTGGCCTGCTTCGTCGGCTACATGGTGATCTGGAACGTCACGCCGTCGCTGCATACGCCGCTGATGAGCGTCACCAACGCGATCTCGTCGATCATCGCGATCGGCGCGCTGGTGCAGGTCGCGCCGCCGCTGGGCGAGGCCGCCGCGGAGGGCCGTCCTTCGGGGCTGATCCTCGGCCTGGCGGTGGGTGCGCTGACGCTCACGGCCGTCAACATGTTCGGCGGCTTCGCGGTGACGCGCCGCATGCTGGCGATGTTCCGCAAGTAAGGAGACGACAACAATGACTTCCAACCTGACTACCGTCTCCTATATCGGCGCGGCCATCCTCTTCATCCTGAGCCTCGGCGGGCTGGCGAACCCCGAGACCGCGCGCCGCGGCAACCTGCTCGGCATGATCGGCATGCTGATCGCCGTGCTCGCCACCGTGCTCGGCCCGCGCGTGTCGGCCGAGGGCATTCCTTATATCGTGGCTGCACTGGTCGTCGGCGGCGCCGTCGGCCTCGTCGCCGCGAAGAAGGTGCAGATGACGCAGATGCCCGAACTGGTTGCGCTGATGCACAGCCTGGTCGGTCTGGCGGCGTGCCTGGTGGGTTTCGCGAGCTACATCGATACGTCGGTTCAGTTCACGGGTGCCGAGCACGCGATCCACGAAGTGGAAATCTACGTAGGCATCCTGATCGGCGCGGTGACCTTCGCGGGCTCGGTCATCGCGTTCGGCAAGCTCTCCGGCAAGATCGGCGGCAAGCCGCTGCTGCTGCCGGCACGGCACTGGCTCAACCTCGCCGCGCTGCTGATCGTGATCTATTACGGTCGTGCGTTCCTGCATGCGGAGACGATCCAGGACGGCATGACGCCGCTCATCGTGATGACGGTGGTGTCGCTGCTGTTCGGCGTGCACATGGTGATGGCGATCGGCGGCGCGGACATGCCCGTCGTGGTGTCGATGCTCAACAGCTACTCGGGCTGGGCGGCGGCGGCCACCGGCTTCATGCTCGGCAACGACCTGCTGATCGTGATCGGCGCGCTGGTGGGCTCGTCGGGTGCGATCCTGTCTTACATCATGTGCCGCGCGATGAACCGCAACTTCATCAGCGTGATCGCGGGCGGCTTCGGCACCGGCAGCGGTGCGCCCGCGGTGGCGGGCGCCGGCGCGCAGCCGGCCGGCGAAGTGGTGGCGGTGAGCGCGCTGGAGACGGCCGAGCTGCTGCGCGATGCCAAGAGCGTGATCATCGTGCCCGGCTACGGGATGGCGGTGGCGCAGGCCCAGCACACGGTGCATGAACTCACGAAGGTGCTGCGCGAGAAGGGCGTCGACGTGCGTTTCGCGATCCATCCGGTGGCCGGCCGCATGCCGGGGCACATGAACGTGCTGCTCGCCGAGGCGAAGGTGCCTTACGACATCGTGATGGAGATGGACGAGATCAACGGCGATTTCCCGGAAGCCGACGTGTCGATGGTGATCGGCGCGAACGACATCGTGAACCCGGCCGCGCAGGAAGATCCGGCCAGCCCGATCGCCGGCATGCCGGTGCTCGAGGTGTGGAAGGCGAAGACCTCGATCGTGATGAAGCGCAGCATGGCGTCAGGTTATGCGGGCGTCGACAATCCGCTGTTCTACAAGGACAACAACCGGATGCTGTTCGGCGATGCCAAGAAGATGCTGGACGAAGTCTTCGGGGCGTTGAAGGCCTGACGATCGGGGCGCACGGGCGTGTGGGCGCATGGGTGCGCGGGTCGAACGGTCAGCGGCCGTGGTGTCGAACGGCGGGTTGATCGGGGCCCGGCACGCCCGACATGCGTATCGGGAAGGTCACGGAAGTGCGAGACGGAATCGGGTGTTTCGCACTTCCGGGAAAAAAGCGCGATCGATCGTCGGTGCGCGGATCGAAGAACTACGCCAATGATGCCGTTGGAGCGGGCGGCGGCTCCATCATCGGCATGACGATTGCCGGGGCCTGGCCGGCCTCCGGAATGGTGCTGGTCGAACGCAGTCCCGTGTGAAGGTGCTATCGCGCGTAACCGCACGAATCAGGCACCAGGTCCTTGCCAGCCGCCTATACCGCAGCTTGCCGCGAACGCTACCGGCGCCTCTCCTCGTCGTTCCTCATGTCACGCAGCCGCGCCGGTTTTTTCACACGACCGCGCATGACGATGTCGCCTACCCAGCCGCTCCCAGTTCCGCGAAACTGGTGATCCTCGCGTCGCATGCGCGCGCCAGCGCCACGTCGTGACTCGAAAAAAAGACGGCACGGTCCGCAGCCAACGTCCTGAACAGGTCGACGAGCACCGCACGCGACGCGGCGTCGAGCCCGTTGCCCGGTTCGTCGGCGATCACGACGGTGGGCGCGCCGAGTGTCGTCGCCGTCAGGAACAGTTTCTTGCGCGTGCCGAGCGACATCTGCTCGAAGCGCTTGTCCATATGCGGGGCGAGCCCGAATCGATCGGCCAGCTCGAGCGTGCGTGTGTCGACGACGGTTTTCTTGGCGGCCGCCACGAGATCGAGAAACGCGCGACCGGTCTGGAACGGATACGTCAGGCAATCGTCGGGTACGTACGCCAGCGCGGATTTCGCCGCGAGCGGCGCGGTGCGCAGCGAATGGCCGCCGAGCCAGACCTCGCCTTCGTCCGCGTCGATCGTGCCGGCGAGAATGGCGAGCAACGTCGACTTGCCGCTGCCGTTTTCGTCGCACAGCGCCACGCACCCGGCGCCGGATGCGAAGTTGAGCCCTTGGAAGATGACGCGCTTGTCGAAGCGCTTGCCGAGATTGTCGAAGCGGAGCATGGATCGGGTAATCAAACGAAAACTTGCCAGGCCAGCGTGACCCAGACCACGGTCAGCGCGATGCCCGGCAACACGGATTGTCGGGACGCGTAGCGTTGCGGCAGATAGTGTAATGCGACGAGCGGTGCGCCCGAACACACGAGCGCCGCCGCCATCCGCGATGACAGCACGCCGTGCGTCACCAGCAACAGCGGCGCGACGGCGGCGAACGGCAGCGCCAGCGCGGCAACGGTCAGCCAGTCGGCCCGGCGCTTCGCCAAGGTCGACAGCGGCAACGATCGCATGAAGTGCGACGCATGCAGGTGCGCCGCTCGCAAATCGCGATAGGTCGTCGCCGCGATCAGCATGATGACGGCCTGCGCGATCAGCGTCAGCGGAACGGCGCGCTGGTCGAACCCCCAGAGCGCAAGCAGGAAGCATGTCGAAGCGGTGACCGCACCCATCATCAGGCAGTGCCCGGCGGTGCTCGCGGCGCGGTCCCGCAGGATGCCGATCTGCAGCCTCACGATGGGCGGCAGCCCGCTCCGGACGCGGACGCGGATCGCTTCCGCGATACGACGCGAGAACGCCCCCGGCATTTCCGAACGGACGGCCCGCGCAGGGGCCGTATGCGCAATCGTGAAAGCGGCGAGCAACAATGCCACGGTCAGCCACGCGGGACGTAACGCGCCCTCGGCGTGAAAGCCGCCGATCAGGAAGACGTTGGCAACGATCAACGCGATTGCATTGCGCAGGTTGCGCGACAGCGCGGTCAATTGCCATCCGAGCGTGATCAGGAACAGGTCGAGAACGAACAGATAGTTGATCGCCTTTTGCGGCAGGAAGGCGAGCGCGATGGCGGCGGCAAGCACGGGCAGCAGCAGCGGCGTACTCGCGACGATCACGACGATCGTGTCGATGGCGCGACGGCGGCCGTTGGAGACGGGCAAGGACGCGAGGAAGGTGACGAACGGCCCCCCGGTGATCGCACGACGCTGCGCCAGCACCCACAGGATGCCCACGGCTTCGAGCAGGTGCACCCACGCGAACCGCCATTCGATGCCATGCGACGGTGCCAGTGCCGCGAGTACCGGCGCACCCAGAATTCGCGTCTGCGAAAACACCGGCATCGCCGGCAGCAACAGCATGGCCAGCAGGAGCAGCGCCTGCCAATGCCTGCGCAGCAGGTTCGACGTCGCGAGTGCGTACCACCTCAATCGGCAAGACAACATCGCTTCCAGCTCCCTTTCACCGAGCAAATGAACCCGGCATCCTGCCACGGTGGTCGTCGCGGCACAACTATCCCCGCCTTTGGCGGCCGGGGCGGCACGCGCGAGATCGCCGTGCCGCATGCGACACCGACGCCGCGAATCGCCGTGTCGGCCGCGCAAACGGGTGGGGCACGGTGGCACGAGGCCTCCGTCGGCGTGGCATCGGGATTCACGCGCACGACGCCGCCGCGGATCGTTCGGCAGATGCCGGACAGGTGCGCGGCAAGTCGAGACACGCGCGTCATACGGCTCGGGTATGCTGGACGAATGCCGGGCGGAAGAGCAGGCAGGACCGCAACACGGCACGCCACACCACACGCGATCGCATCGCAACCACCGGCCGCACCGGGCCGATTTCAACTCAGGAACAGGGATTCGACATGGCGGAACTGGACAACGAGCTGTATGAGCGGATCGGCGCGCTGAGCGACGCGGGCGATGCGTTGATGGAAGACGGCGACTATGAAGGCGCGCTGGAGAAATTCCGCGCGGGATTCGACCTGCTTCCCGAGCCGAAAACGAACTGGGAGGCCGGCACGTGGTTGATGGCCGCGATCGGCGACGCGAATTTCCTTCAAGAGGACTACGCGGCCGGGTGCGAGAATCTCGGCCAGGCGATGCACTTCCCCAACGCGATCGGCAACCCGTTCCTGCATCTGCGGCTCGGCCAGTGCCAGTTCGAACTGGGCAATCTCGACCGCGCGGCCGACGAACTGATGCGCGCATACATGGCGGGCGGGCCGGAGCTGTTCGAGGACGAGGATGCCAGGTACTTGCGATTCCTTGCCACGCGTGCGGAAGGCATCGAGACGCCCTGACGCGCGCCGTGCGTGCCGGCCGGCGGCCGGCATCGCGAGCAGGCTTTGGCGGCCGCGTCGCGTCGCGCTGCCCCGCGACGCCGGGCGTTTTCTCCACGTGTGCACGACTTGCCCATGAACCTGACCTTTCCCCTCGCCACCCGGTCCGATGCCGAAACGCTGGTCGCGATTCGCATCGCCGCGATGCGCGACAGCCTCGAGCGCATCGGCCGCTTCGATCCGCAGCGTGCGCGCGAGCGTTTTCTCGCGTCGTTCGACCCGGCGCTATGCCGCTTCATCGAAGCCGATGGCGTGAACGCGGGTTTTTTCGTGGTTCGGCCGCAGGAAGACCACTGGTTGCTCGACCATCTGTACATCGTGCCCGCGCACCAGGGAAAGGGCATCGGCGCGGCCGTGCTGCAGCGGATCTTTGCCGAGGCGGACGCGCAGCGCGTGCCCGTGCGTGTCGGCGCGCTGCGCGGCAGCGATTCGAACCGTTTCTATGCGCGGCACGGCTTCGTGCAGGCCGACGAAGCGGAGTGGGACATCTACTACGTGCGCGAACCGGGTTCGGCGACGGCGTAGATCGCACATGCCCGTGCGTCGTGACGACGCATGCGGGGTGTGATCCGGGTGAGCGCATCAGCGTTTTCCCGGATATCGAATGCGCGGCGCATGCCGATGATGCAGAGAGAATATAACTACATGATCCGAGGCCAATCATGACGACATCTGCAACAAACGGACCGAATGCGGTATCGCCTGAAACGACCGGAGCGGCAGCGACATCCGACGACGCGGATGGCGTGCCGTCGATCCTGCTGGTGGACGACGAGCCGAGCGTGCTGTCGGCGCTCCGGCGCGTGTTCCGGCCCGCCGGCTACGAGATCCTGACCGCGGAAAGCGGCGAAGCCGCCCTCGAGGTGCTGGCGTCGACCGAAGTCGACCTGATCGTGTCCGACATGCGGATGCCCGGCATGAGCGGCGCGGAGTTCCTGGCCCGTGCCCGGGCGCTCTACCCGGACACGATGCGCATCCTGCTGACCGGTTATGCGGAGATCGCGTCGGTCATGCAGGCCGTCAACGAAGGCGGCGTCTATCGTTACCTGAACAAGCCGTGGGACGATCACGACCTGCTGCTGACCATCGAACAGGCGCTGGAGCAGCGCCGTTTGCGGCACGAGGCGGCGCGGCTCGCCGCGCTGACGGAAGCGCAGAACGAAGCGCTGCGCCGCTTCAACACGGAACTCGAAACGCAGGTTCGCGCGCGCACCGAGGAACTCGGCCAGACCGTGATGTTCCTCGAAGCCGCGCAGCGCGACCTGAAAAGCAGCTTCACCGCGATGGTCCAGGTGTGCGCGAGCATGATCGAGCTGCGCTGCGGGTCGGCCAGCGGTCACGCGATGCGGGTCGGCGAGATTGCGCGACGGCTCGCGCTGGCCTCCGGGATGAGCGAACTGCATGCGCAGGACGTCTACTTCGCGGGGCTGCTGCATGGTATCGGCAAGCTGTCGCTGCCGGACGAATTGCTGCACAAGCCGCTCACACGCATGACGGCGGAAGAGCACGGCCTGTTCCAGCAGCATCCGCTGCGCGCGCAGATGGTGCTGACGCCGGTCGCGCAATTGCACAAGGTCGCGTCGATCGTGCTGCACCAGTACGAGCGCTTCAACGGGCGCGGCACGCCGGACGGGCTGGCCGGCGACTCGATCCCGCCCGGCTCGCGGATCGTCGCGATCGCGCGCGATTTCGAGGGGCTGCGCAATGGCGACATCGGTGCGCCGCATTCGGTCGAGCAGGCGCTCGACGCAATGCGTTCGCAGGCCGGCGTGCGTTACGACCCGCGCATCGTCGAAAACCTGGTCGAACTGATGCGGGACCCGGCGAGCCTCGGCATCGCGGCGTCCGTCGCGGAGATCAAGTCCGCGCAGCTGCGCGAGGGGATGCAGCTCGCCGACGATCTGCGCACGCATCGCGGCGTGCTGCTGATGACCAAGGGCAGCGTGATGTCCGCGCACCAGATCGAGCTCGTGCGCCGCTTCGAGACGCGCGAAGGGACGGCGTTCGACATCCTCGTGCTGGCCGGCCAGGCGGCGAAGCCGGCGCAGGGCGTGCCGAATGCGGGCGCGGCGCCCGCCTGAGCCCGGACGCGCGGCCTGACGGCCGCGGTGCGCACGCGCGCCGCGGCAACGCACTCACCTCGATTCGGGCGCTCGATCATGCACGGCACCTACAATCTTCCGCTCGTCCTGCTGTCGGTCGCGATCGCGACGCTGGCCTCCTATACGACACTCGATCTCGCCGCCTTCATTTCGCTGCTCGACAACCCGAAGCTCAGGCGCATGTGGCTGGGCGGCGGCGCGGCGGCGATGGGGACGGGCATCTGGTCGATGCATTTCGTCGGCATGCTCGCGTTTTCACTGCCGATTCCGCTCGGCTACGCGTTGCCGGATACGGGCGCGTCGCTGGCGATTGCCGTGCTCGTGTCGTACTTCGCGCTGTATGTCGTCACGCGCGCGCGGCTGGGCTGGCGGCGGCTGCTCGCGGGCGGCGTGCTGATGGGCGGCGGGATCGCCGGCATGCATTACGCGGGGATGGCCGCGATGCGCATGGTGCCCGGGATTCGCTACGATGCCGTGCTGTTCGCCGCGTCGATCGGCATCGCGGTGATCGCGTCGACCGCCGCGTTGTGGATCGCGCAGGCGCTGCGCGCGCGGCAGGCGAGCCATGCGACCGCCCGGCGCGTCGGCGCGGCCGTCGTCATGGGCGTCGCGATCACCGGCATGCACTACACCGCGATGGCGGCCGCGCATTTCGCGCCGGACGCGCGATGCGGGGCCGCGAACGGAGTCGACACGCCGTGGCTCGCGACGACCGTCGCGCTGTTTACGACGGGAACCCTGGTCGTCACGCTGCTGCTCAGCCGATTCGATGCGCGCACAACCTTCCTGCGCGGGATGACCGATACGCTCGAGCGGCTCGTGCGCTTGCGCACCGCCGAACTGGAACGCGCGCTGCATCGCTACGAACAGACGACGGCGATGCTGCAACGTACCCGCGAGAACATGGCGACCGAGATCGACGAACGCAAGGCCGCGCAGGCGCGGCTCGAACAGGAGAAGGAGGAGCAGCGGCGCCTGTTGCATGCGCTCGAGGAAACCCACGTGCAGCTGCTGCAGTCGGAAAAACTCGCGTCGATCGGTCAGCTCGCGGCCGGTGTCGCGCACGAGATCAACAATCCGATCGGGTTCGTCAGCGCGAACCTCAATACGTTGAAGACGTGGGTGCGCAGCCTGCTCGATGTGATCGCCGCGCATGAAGCCGCGCTGCCGCAGCTCGACCCGGCCGCGCGCGATGCGCTGACGGCACTGGGCCGCGCGGCGGACCTCGACTACGTGCGCGGCGAGATCGCGACGCTGATCGACGAGTCGATCGACGGCGCGCTGCGCGTGCGGCGCATCGTGCAGGACCTGCGCGATTTCTCGCGTCCGGCCAGCGACGAGTGGAGCGTGGTCGATCTTCGCGCAGGGCTGGAAAGCACGCTCAACGTCGTCCACAACGAACTCAAGTACAAGGCCGAGATCGTGCGCGACTACGGCGACGTGCCGCTGGTCGAATGCCTGCCGTCGCAGTTGAACCAGGTCTTCATGAACCTGCTGGTGAACGCGGCGCAAGCGATTCCCGAGCGCGGCGTGATCACGATCCGCACGTCGAGCGACGGCGAGCAGGTGTCGATCGCGATCAGCGACACCGGCACGGGCATGACGCCCGACGTCGTCCGGCGGATCTTCGATCCGTTCTTCACGACGAAGCCGGTCGGGCAGGGCACGGGGCTCGGCCTGTCGGTGTCGCACGGGATCGTCGAGCGCCATCGCGGCACCATCGACGTGACGAGCGAGCCCGGGCGCGGCACGACGTTCTGCGTTCGGCTGCCGATCCGGCGGGCCGGTGGAAGCGTGAACCAAGGCACGAACGAGAACGCGGCCGTGGCGGAGGTTAGCGCCGGTCCAGCAACGTATCGCCCAGGACACTGAACGCCGCGGCCGGCAGTTCGTGCAGATGCTCTACCACGCTGCTGACCGGATAGAACGCTTCGACCGAATCGTCGAGAATCCCGACGCCGATCAGTTCGACGCGCCGCTCGCGCAGCGCGTCGACGCGTGCGCGCAGGTCGGTGCGCAGGATCGCCGGGTTGCCGTCGCCGGTGGCCGGATAACCGTCCGACAGCACCATCAGGATCCGCCGCCGCGCACGCTGCGCCAGCAGCCGTTCGGCGGCCCAGCTCAACGCCTCGCCGTCGGGATTCTCGTGGCCGCATTCGATGCACGCGAGGCCGCTCGGGTTGTCGGAATCGAACCGCTTGTAGACGCGCAGGTCGAGCCGTTCGACGAAGCGGTTGTAGCCGAACGTGTCGCGGCCGGCGTCGATCCAGCGCTGGTAATGCGCGCGCATCGCGGCGTCTTCGACGGAGCTGTAGCCGAGCGCTTCGCACGCGAAGCCGAGCTGCATCAGCGCATCGCACAGCGCCGCCGCGCACAGCCGGGCGAGCTCGATCTTCCTGCCGGCCATCGACCCGCTGCAATCGATCAGCAGGCCGACGGCCGCGTCGCGCCCGGGCGCGGCACGCCGGACACGAAACGGCGTGCGGTAGCCGGGCGACGTGACGAGGCGGGCGAGCGCCATCCGGTCGAGTTCGCCGCGTTCCTGTTCGCGCTTCCAGCGCGTCTGCTCGTCCACTTTCAACGCGCGTTCGAGTCGCAGCTTGAGCGGCTCGGTCTGCGCGCGGGCCGCGCTTCGCAGGCGGTGCCAGCGCGCCGCGTCGCCCTTGCCGGTGAAGTCCGTCACCGTGTCGAATGCGGTGGTCAGCGGGACCGACAACAGCGGCCGATGGTCCGCGGACAGGCGGATCGTGCCGGGTGTCGCATCGCCCGGCGTCGGTGATGCCGTGGACGATTCCGTGTCGGCGATCGCGGCGGCGCCCGACTCGGCCGAAACCGGCGCACGCGCATCGTCCGGCGCGCCCGTTCCGTCCGAGTCGAATTCGGCGGCGATGCTGTCGCTGTCGATCGTGCTGCCCGGATCGGCCGTGAACATCATGTTGTTCGCACCGGCCGACGCCAGCGCGCGGACGCGCTCGACGATCCGGTACGCGGCACGGATGCTGTCGGCCGTCGAAGCCGCGGCGCGTGCTTCGTCGACGAGATCGTCCGACGCGGCGAGCGTCGCGTCGAGCGACGGGATGCGCTCGACGGCGGATGGCGGTTCGTCCCACAGCGCACGTTCGATGCGCGATACGAGCCTGTCGCTCCATGCCATTTGCGGCCATTTTCGAAGCGTGTCGGCGGCCGACGCCACCCGCATCCGCAGCAGGAACGTCTTCGCGCCGGGATAGTGTGCAACGAGGCAAGCGGCCGCGCGCCGGTCGTCGATCGCCTGCGCAATCGCGCGCACCGCGGGCGAAGCCAGCGCGGCAACGTCATCGATCGCGCCGAAGCGGACCCGCGCCGCATGGAGATCGACGAGGCCGACGATCGTGTCGTCGTCGACGCCGCCCGCGAGCAGCGTGTCGGGCAGCACCAGCAGGTCGCGCTGCGCGAGCGGGCCGTGGCGCGCGAACCGTACCTCGATGTCGTGTCGTTGCGCGAGCGTGCGGGCCAGCCGGGTCAGGTGGAGCGAGCGCGCATCGTCGTCGCGGTCCATCGCGTCAGGCCCCGACGTCGATGTAGTGGCGAATGACGCTGCGGATCAGGTCGGCGTCTTCCGCGCCGACCTTCGCATAGATCGTCGGGCCGGCAGCCGCTTCGGGGTCGCCGGTGCGCAGCATCAGGTCGGCCCAGTCGATCAGGCGCCGCGTCGAGAACGCGCTGGCCAGATCCTCGCGGACGAACGCGGCGCGGCAGTCCGCCGCGATCGCCGCGAGCGTGCCGGCCATCGCCTCGGTCATGGCCGCGCCGAACGTGCGCTGCAGCACGCGCGCCTCGTCGGACGGCGGCAGGTAGTCGAGGCGGTACACGCGCCAGCGGTCGAGAAACGCCTCGTTCATCACGTTGGCGCCCTGGTAAAGATGGCGGAACTGCCCCATCGCGCCCGCCGCATTGGCGGTCGCGAACAGCCGGAACGACGGATGCGGGACGACGATCTCGTTGCCTTTCTCCTTGAGCAACAGGCGTCCGGCCGGTTCGAGCACGGCGGTGAGCACCGCGAGGATGGCCGGTTCCGCGAAGTCGATCTCGTCGACGATGAGCCACAGCCCCTCGCGCATCGCGGTCGGCAGCACGCCGTCGACCCAGCGGGTCTCGCCGCCCTTGACGGTCCAGAACCCGACGAAGTCGCCGACCGTCGTCTGCCCGTTCATGTTCGAGCGCAGCACGCCGTGGCCGGCCAGCGCGGCGGCCTGCTCGATCAGGCTCGTCTTGCCGGTGCCGGTGTGGCCGATCAACAGGATGCGCCGGTTCTCGACGATGTCTTCCAGCACGTCCGTCGCGCGCGCGGTGAACAGGTAGGCGGGGTTCCGTGGCGGCACGAGCGGCCCGCCCGGGCCGCGCGGCATCGACACGCTGCCCACCTGCACGACGTGCGCCGCATCGCCGGTGGCCACCGGTCGCGATGCGTGCGCGTGCCGGAGGTCCTGCATGAACCGGTCGCGATGCGCGGGGGCCGCATGGTCGCCCGTTTCGCGCCGGACGAAACCTTCCTGGATCCACTTGTGCAGCTTCGCATCGAGGTTGTCCGCGTCGACGACCGTATCGACCGACGTGCTGCCGTCGGGACGATGATGCTGGATGCGGTACATGTGCGCGCGTTCGGAGCGGCTGACGATCCATTGCCCGGCGGACGGGTCCGCCAGTTGCCGATAGACGCCGAGTACCGACGGGGCGGAGGGAGTGGGGTCAGCGGGTGCGTTCATGGTGGCGAGCGAGAGTGGGCGGCCGGCGCTTCATGCCTTCGATGCATCGCGACGATTGTATATTTTTGCCGCGAAGGGTGACATTCGCGCGGGAATCGTTTCCTTTCGTTTCGATGCGGCGCGGTGCGTAGCAGGCGGCGCGTCGGCCTGCCGTCATCAAGTGATGGCCAGGTGTAATGCGCTGCAGCATGATCGTTCGGCACCCTCGCCACGGAATCGAACCGCTTTTATCGTCCCGATCCGTCTGCAATGCCGCGACGTGTCGCAGTCCGTCGGCAACCTCCACGCGCGTCATCGTCGTTCGGCCCCTCGCCTGACGCCGACCTCCCGGGGCGTTCGACGAAGCCAATCCGTCACGTCGGATCGTGGGCCGTCACGCCTTGATCAACAGGTTGGAATTTCAGTACCGTAGCAGGCTTGATCGCCAGGCTCCCATCGCGCCTCCTTGAGTCGCCTGGTGTGTGACATCCAACCATGCGCCGGTCGTCGACTCCGGCGAAGGAGTGTTGAACGTGACGGTGACAGGAACGGACGAGCGGGTGATCCGACGTGCCAGCGCGCTGGATGCGCCGGCCGTGCTGGAGATCTTCGATGAAGTGATTGCGTGGTTCGTCGACATCGGCAACGACGGGCAATGGGGCCGCGAGCCCTGGTCGACGCAACCGAAGCGGATTGCGCTCGTGACGGAAGCCTGTGCGCTGCCCGACGCGTGGGTGGCCGAATCGCCCGACGGCCGCATCCTGGGCGCATTGATCCTGGGCGAATCGATGCCCTATGTGCCGCCCGCGACCGAGCCGGAAATCTACGTGAGGGTGCTGGTTGCGTCGCGCGATGCGCGGGCGCGTGGTGTCGGCCGGCGGCTCATGGCCTTTGCGGATGAGCGCGCCCGGGCTGCCGGGGTGGCGCGCTTGCGGGTGGATTGTTATGGGGGCGGGACCGGCGCACTGGTGCGCTTCTACGAGTCTTGCGGGTATGAGCGGCTGTCGACCTTCGACGTGGACGGGTGGCCGGGACAGTTGTTGGGGCGCAATCTGTGACGGTGCAGGTCAGCCGCTTCGCATGCGGCGCATCAGCCGACGCTCGATGCGCCGCCCGTGAAAAGGCTGCGGTACCGGCCGGCAGTGTAGCTTTGCCGAATCCGCCACGTGGTGTTCGCCCGTTTCCGCGCGGCGTGATGTGGACGGGTGGCCGATTCCGCTTTGCGGCCGCCCCGCGGTTTCCAGTGTGATGGCGGTTTGAACGCGCGTGCCGGTTAGTCTGTTGGCCGGGCAGGCCGAGCGCGTCGGCGACCCACGCGGCGGTGCGCGCATAGGTGTCGTGCGCGGTCGTCACGCGCAGCGTGTCGATCTCGCCCGGATAGCGCGCACGCAGCCAGCCGGCGAGCAGCGCGGCATCGGGTTCGAGATGGATCGTCTCGACGCCGTCCGGAAAGACGCCGTCCAGACTGTGACCGGGCGCGGTGATGACGGTCACGGCCACCTGGCGGGCGAGCGCGCCGCGCACGAGCGCGAGGCTGCTGCCGGTGGCGCGTGCGCCGATCACGATGAGTCGCTTCATGCTGGATCCTTGATCGGAGAAGAAGAGAGCGTCGCGCGCCGGCTAACGTGCACGCCGGCGCAGGCGCTGTGCCTCGAGGCGCGGCAGCAGATGCCGGACGACGCGCGGGAGCGTGTAGATCGGCAACTGCGCGCACGTGAACACGAGCGCCATGGTGGGCGTCGCGGCGAGCCCGAGCGCGGCCCACATCAGGCCGACGTTGCGATTGGCGACGATCAGCGCGACATTGAGCCGTGTGCGGACGCCGCCGGGCGTGAGCCCGTACGCGATGATCTGGAAGCCCGCGTTAATTGAATGACCGATTATTTTCGGGGGCGGCGGGGAGGGGCGTTCAACGATAGGTCCAGAGCCGGTGCAGCAGGAACGTCGTCGGCGGAATCAGCAATGCGATCGCGACGATGCTCATTGCGCGGGACACGTCGAGCGCCTCGGCCGCGCGCGAGAGCAGCAGGGTTTCGACGAAGCCGGCGAGCGTGACGGCGAGAAAGCGCACCGCGTTGCGCGTGCGCACCGTCGACGAAAAGCTCCACAGCGTGTTCGCGAGATACGAGAACGCCGTCGCGCAGAGGAACGCGATCGTGTTCGCCGTCACCAGCGTCGCGTCGAACTGCGCGAACAGCGTCGCCGCGACCAGCGTGTGGATCGCGGTCGAGCAGAGGCCGGACACGCCGAAGCGCACGAGGCGCGTGCGCTCGGCATCGAGCAGGCCGATCATGGCCGTCGCCGCGCGTCAGCGTTCGCCGATCCGCGCACGGGTCGGCTGCACGCGCCGGCGAGCGCTCTGGCGGCGCGCATCGCGCGCGACCCGCAGTTCGACCACCTTGCCGTGCGTCTGGTAGCGGCGGCGGATCAGGTAGACGGGCCGTTGCTTCGACTCGTCGTAGATCCGCCCGATGTATTCGCCGACGACACCGATCCCGATGAGCTCGATGCCGCCGATGAACAGCGTGACCGAGATCAGCGACGCGTAGCCGAGCACCGGATTGCCGAACAGCAGCGTGCGGAGGATGATGAACGCGCCGTACAGGAACGCGAGCGCGGCGATGCCGACGCCGATGTAGGTCCAGCTGCGCAGCGGCACGGTGCTGAAGCTGGTGATGCCTTCCAGCGCGAAATTCCACAGCTTCCAGCCGGAAAATTTCGAGTGCCCGGCACTACGCGCGTCACGCTGGTATTCGACGATGACCGTCCGGTAGCCGACCCATGCGAACAGTCCCTTCATGAACCGATGCCGCTCGGGCAGGCTGCGCAGCGCGTTCACGACCTTGCGGTCCATCAGCCGGAAATCGCCGACGTTCTCCGGCAGTTTCACGTCCGACAGCAGGTTGTGCACGCGATAGTAGATCGCGGCCGCGGTGCGCTTCGCGAACGAATCGCACGCGCGGTTGCTGCGCTTCGCGGCGACGACTTCCGCACCGTCGCGCCAGTGTTCGATCATCACGGGAATCAGGCTCGGCGGGTCCTGCAGGTCGGCGTCGAGCGGGATCACCGCGTCGCCGAGGGCTTCGTCGAGACCGGCCGTGAGCGCCGCTTCCTTGCCGAAGTTGCGGGTCAGGTCGATCACTCGCACGCGCCGTTCGCCGGTGCCGATCCGGATCAGCCGCTCGAGCGTGTCGTCGCGGCTGCCGTCGTTCACGCAGACGATCTCGAACCGGATGCCGTCGATGGACGTCATCAACGGCATCACGACGTCGAAGAAGCGCTCGACGGCCTCGCCTTCGTTATAGAACGGCACGACCAGCGATACGAGCGGTATATAGAGTGGTTCCCGCATGATGATTTCCCCTGTGATGTCGCTTCACCGATGCGCGCCGATGGTCGGTCGGCCGGTGCGGCGCAATCCGTACGCCGGGCGGTGGTGCGTTCTGGCCGAATGGGTGAACGCTGTGTCGGTCGAGTGATCGCGCGCGTCCGGCATCGACGGCACGTCGCGCCGGTCCCGGGCGATCCGGCTGACGAGCAGCCCGAGCGACGCCAGCGTGACGAGCGGCATGAACTGGAACGACAGATGCGGCACGACCGCGAGGCCCGCGAGCGGCGTCAGCCACAGCAGCGTCAGCCATTCCCGGTCGAAGCGCCGCCAGCCGTGCGTCCACGCATAACGCGCGTACCACGCGATCACGAGGCCGTACCAGGTCAGGTCATAGTCGTACAGATAGGGGCTGACGAGCAGGCACGCGCACGCGAGCGTCGCGGCGCGCAGCGCGTACGCGCAGTCGCCGCGCCACGCATAGACGACGGCGATCGCGGCGACCGCGGCCGACAGCAGTTGAAGGGCGTTGGCGACGGAAGCGGGCAGGCCTGCCATCGCGGCCAGCGCGAACAGGGTCGGCATCCGCGCGAGCTTCGCATGGCCGGTGCTGATGACCTGGTAGACATCGTGCATCCCGTGTGCGAACGCGATCCACGAGTCGGTGCCGAACGCGAGCGTGGCGAGCGCGACGCAGGCGGCGATCGTCGCGGCCCACGCGGCCAGCGTACGCCACTGGCCGGCGCACAGCAGCGCGAGCGGGAACAGGATGGCGATCTGCGGCTTCATCATCAGCATGCCGAAACAGATCCCGGCCCAGACGGGCCGGCGCTTCAGCAGCAACAGGCCGAGGCCGCCGAGCGTCGCGGTAAACAGGCTCGTTTGCCCGATGACGACGGTGATGAATGCGGCGGGGAAGGCCAGCGCGCACAGCCACGCGGTACCGCGCTGCACGGTCGCCTGCATGACGACGGCGAACAGCACGTACGTGACGCCAAGCCAGAGCACGACGGCCGGCGTGTACGGAAGCCAGCCGAGCGGCAGGACCAGCAACAGCATGCTGGGCGGATAGAGCCACAGGAGCATGCCGTCCTCGAGATTCATTCCCGGGACGGCGAGTTGCTGGATCGTGAACAACGCGCTGAAATGCCAGACGTCGGCGGCACGACCGTGCGCGGCGAGCCATGCGGCGCTCCAGATCGCGGAGAAATCCTCCGACAGCGGGACCAGCGCGGCGCCATGCTGCAAGTACATTCGGGCGATGTAGATGCCGATGAACAGCAGTTCGCCCAGTAACGCGGCGCCGGCATAAACGCGCACGCGATCTCGATTGAGCCAGTGAGGATAACGGCGCGGGCCGGCGATCGGGAGTTCCGGGTGCGCATCCGTCTCGGGACGGGCGTGGAAAACGGAATGGGGCGTTTTCATCGCGAGCTCCGGGGCGAGTACTGCGCGGTGCGGCGAACGACGACGAACAGCACGGCAAGCAGCACGATCGGGCCGATCTGCGGCAGCTTCATCAGGCGGTTCAGCATTTCGAAGATCGGCAGCAGCCAGGCGAGCACGATCACGGCCTGGTCGCCGGGCAGCCAGCCTTCATCGAAGCCGTGGGCGATCAGGCAGAAGATCGCGATCCCGAGCCAGGTCAGCTCGTAGTGCCACAGATACGGTGTAGTCAGCAAGGTGGCGACGGCCAGTACCGCGCCGCGCAGGCGCATGTCGGGCGTGCGCCGCCAGACATCGACGGTTGCTGCGATCGCGAGCAGCGCGATCGCGGCCTGCGCGGCCAGGGCAGCCGGCACCGGGAAACCCGAGAGCCGCAGCGCGGCGAACGGCGTCGGCGAAGCGAGCCAGTAGGACGGCAGCATGAAGTGCTGGCCGCGCACCGTCGCCACGGCGTCGCCCAGCCCATGCAGTGCGCCCGTACCGGTCAGCGCGATCCCGGCCGCCGCGAACAGCGTCGCGCTGATTGCCGCCGCCGCGAACGTGCGCCACGCGCGCGCCGCGATCAACGCGAACGGGAACACCACGGCCAGCTGCGGCTTGATCGCGAGCAGCCCGATCAGCACGCCGGCCGCGACCGGGCGCTTGCCGAGCAGATGCAGCGCGAGTGCGGCGAGGCCGGCGGTCAGGATGCTGTTCTGGCCGAACAGCGCGGACATGCACACCGCCGAATACGCGACCACGACGATCGCCGCGGCGTGCGGCACCGGAAGATGCGCGCGCAATCCCGACAACCGCGAGACGGCGAGCGCGTAGCATAAAAGACTGCCCGCGAAAAAGAGGAAATATGCGGGCAGGAAAGGCACAAGGGCAACCGGAGCGATGAACAGCAACATCGTCGGTGGATAGAGCCAGGGAAGCGACCGGTGCTGCAAATACGTGTCGAATTGTGCGAGCTCGGCCTGCAGGAACAAGGAAGGGTCGTAGGCCGATGCGGCATGGCCTTGCAACACCAGGTGCGATGCGGTCCAGAAGACGGAGAAGTCGACGCCCGGGCGCACGGCGGCGTTCGACGTGAAGCCGTTCGTCACGAAGCCCCAGACAATCAGCAACGCGGCGAAGAGCATCAGCATGATGCAGCTGTACGGAACGATCCGGTCGGCTGTGAGCCATTGAGCACAGCGTATAGCGCGAACGCGCGACCCACGATTGGCTGTGTACATGATTCCCCGTATGTGTGTAGAGGCTGCATGGTTTGTCGCAGCCGTTTCATGTTCTGTCGTGCCTGCGGATCGAATCGCATTGAAATCGCGTCGTCCGGTGAATTCATTGTTGAAGAAAAAATCGCGTGATGCAAATCGCCCGCTGAAAGCCGGAATCCGGATTGACCGGTGACGCACGTGAAAATGGTGTTTTCAGGTATGAGAAATCGACGTTTCCGGATTTCATGTTTCTGCTTTGAAACATTCGGCCAATTTGACCGGCTCGGCATCCGGCCGGCCACATGAGGCGCAGGTCGTATCGCGTGTGCGGGAAAGTCCCGAGAAAATTTTTTGGGTCCTTGGCGGAGCGCGGCGGCAGGCATTCAGGCTTGCAACGCTTGCGCGGAAACCTATATCAATTTTGAAACATTTCACGCGCCGGGCCCCCGGCCGGGGAACCCGGGCATCGCCGGAACCCTTGATGCATCTCGATTCCGCTCGAGGTGGCCTGCTCTTTGCGTATGCGTTGGCACGGCAGTCGACGAGGTGACGACCGGGCGGTTCCGGCAACAGACAGACGGAACCCGCATCGGAATCACCGGCGGAAAGAAGGGCAGGAGCGCGTCGGGGAACACGCAGCTCCAGGTCGATCAACCGCGCAAGCCTTCGTCGAGTGACCAATGAGCCCCGGTATCGTCAGGGCAATAAAAAGTCGGCATGGCCGAATATGGGGAATAAAAATGAAAGACCACAGCACATCACGGTTCGAGAACCGGATTAAAAACATATTGCAGCTTATCCGGGAGATTGTTTCCCTTTCATCTGGATTCCATGCGTCGAACGGCCGTCGTGCCGTTCCGGTCGACCGGATTGCCCGGCTTGTCCGACCTGTCGCACCGTACGCGCCTCTCTCGCATTCTGCCTCACTGATACCCGTTCGCGCGGACAGGGATGTGCATCCCCGTTCCCGCAGCTGAGCGTCGCGTTCCGATTTTTCGCGTAGTGCCGGTGGTGCCCGTCCCAACGTCGCACAAGACGAAGGGTATTCAATAGCAGTCCGAAAGGAGAGTACTTATGACAAGAGTCATCGAAAAGATCGCCTGGTTCGTCGAGGATCGGGAAGGCGTGACGGCCATCGAGTACGGCCTGATCGCCGCGCTGATCGCACTCGGCATCGTCGTCGCGTTGACGACGATCGGTACGGACCTGTCGACCGTGTTCAGCACGATCGCCTCGAGTCTGGACTCGGCGGTAACAGCACTCTGATGGACGGTACGACGAACGGAACATTCGAATCGCTCGTCGACACCACACGGCAGCAACACCCTGCCTCGACGTATCGATGCATGGTCAACCGACCAGCCGGCACCCGAGGATTTTGAAAGTCACCACGCAAGGAGATCACCATGACCAAGTTCATTCAACAAGCCGCCCGTTTCGTTCGCGACGAAGACGGCGTGACCGCCATCGAATACGGCCTGATCGCAGCACTGATCGCGGTCGGCATCATCGTGGCCGTCACGGCGGTCGGCACGCAGCTGAAGACCGTGTTCACCACGATCGCTGCCGACCTGACCGCGGCCGTGTGAGGCCGTTGAAAAGCAGAGCGTGCGGACGGCTCGGCCGGTGCAGCGATCGAGCCGCTCCCACGCATCGGATGACCGGGAACCGGAGACCATCATGCAAACCAGGGTGCGTGTCGCAGGCCCCAGGATCGGCGCGGAGCAGCGCGCGACGTCGATCGGGTATGCATCCGTCGCGGCGACGTTCGCCGTCGCGGTGCTGGGCAGCGTCGTCACGCCGAAAGGCTCGCTTGCCAATACGTACGCGGTGATCGCAACGGCCGTCATGGCCGCCGTGGCCACTGCGTTGGCAATGGTTTCCTGATCCTTCGATTCGCTCAGCGGGGTTCGCCATGTTGCTCGTTGCGCCGTCTTACCCGATTCCGTTGTGCGTGACGCTGCTCGCGGTATCCGCGGCCGGCACGGACATCGCGGCCCGCCGCATCCCGAACGGCCTCGTCGCGCTCGGACTGGCGGGCGCGCTGGTCGTCCAGTGCGTGCTGCACGGCGTCCTGGCAGGCGCACTCGCCTGGCTTGCCGGCGCGGCGACCGGCTTCGCGCTGCTGCTGCCGTTCTACCTGCTGCGCGGGATGGCGGCCGGCGACGTGAAGCTGATGGTCGCGATCGGCGCATGGGTCGGCGCGGAAATGACCTGTTACATCGTGCTGGCCACGTTCCTGGCCGGCGGGATCGGTTCGCTCGCGGTCGTGCTGTTGCGCGGCCGGATGCGCCAGTTGTGGACGAACGTCCGCGCGCTGATCGCGCGGCATTCGCGAGGAACGCGCGGGGAGGCCGCCGACGGCCCCGCGGAAATCGTATCGGTCGGCTCGCTGCCGTATGGCGTAGCGATCGCGGCCGGCACGCTGGCCATGCTGTTCGCGTCGCACACCTAGCGCGACGCACCCGCAACGAGGATCGAACGACCATGAACACGAACCATACCGAACCGAGACGCGACGCGCAGGTGGCCCATCTGCCCGATCCGTTGCCGTCGCGGGAGGCCCGCACGAAGCTGGGCGCGCAATTGCCGGCGGCGCCGCGCTCGCTCGACGAAACGGGATTGAGCAAGACGTTCGTTGCCGGCCTCGTGCTGAAGTCGACGCTGATGCTCGGCCGCCCGTCGTACGGCGACCTGGTCGAGCGGCACTGCCTGCCGCTCGCCGTGCTCGACGACGTCTTTGCGTTCCTGGTGCGCGAGCACCTCGTCGAACTCACCCATCGCGGCGCGACCGATCTCGACGTGACGTTCCGCCTGACCGACGCGGGCCGCGTGCTGGCGCTCGAGGAACGGGCGCGCAGCGGCTACAGCGGGCCCGCGCCGGTGACGCTCGACGCGTATCTCGAATGCGTGGCGGCTCATTCGGTGCGCAAGCTGCACATCGGCCAGAGCGACGTGTGGGCCGCCTTCGAAGACATCGTGATCGACACGTCGGTGCTCGACGCGGCGGCCGCGGCGCTCAATGCGGGCCGCCCGCTGCTGATCCACGGCCCGGCCGGCAGCGGCAAGACCTTTCTCGCCGAGCGGCTCGGCTCGCTGATGCGCGGTTACGTGCCGGTGCCGCACGCGATCTGCGCGGCCGGCGAGGTGATCCAGGTCTACGACCCGCTCGTGCATGTCGACGCGGCGTCGCAGCCCGGCGGCCAGTCGGTCGATCGCCGTTGGCGCCTGTGCGAGCGGCCGGTCGTGATGTCCGGCGGCGAACTGACGCTCGACGAGCTCGACCTGCGCCGCGACGAAGCCGCGGGCTTCTACCAGGCACCGCCGCACATGAAGGCGAACATGGGCATGTACGTCGTCGACGATCTCGGCCGCCAGCGCGTCGAGCCGCGCGACCTGCTCAACCGCTGGCTGCGCCCGCTCGATCGTGGCGTCGATTTCATGACGCTCGAATCCGGCAACCGCTTCGTGATGCCGTTCGACGTCTGGCCCGTGTTCTCGAGCAACCTGGCGCCCGAACAGTTCTGCGACGACGCATTCATGCGTCGCCTCGGCTCGAAGATCCACGTCGGCGCGCTGTCGATCGACAACTACCGCGCGGTGTTCGACGCGGCGTGCGCATCGCTGGGCCTCGTCGCGGCGAGCGATGCCTTCGACTACCTGCTGCACCACCTGCATCTGCCGACCGGCAAGGCGTTTCTCGCGTGCTTCCCGGCAGACCTGCTGCGACTCGTCGCCGCCGGCGCGCGCTATCGCGGCGATCCGGCCGAGGTGACGCACGACGCACTGTACGACGCGTGGGCGAGCTATTTCGGCGCGGGACCTGAACGGGAAGGCGTCCATCCGCCGCCCGTCGAGCGCGGCGGACGCACCTTCATCACCGGTTGAGCCGTTTCTTTCACGATTCGTCGAGGAGCATTGCCATGAAAAACAGTCGAGCGATCCTGATGCTGGTCGTCGCGATGGTCGCGGGTCTTGCCGCGGTCGTGTTCGCGTCCCGCTGGCTGATGCAGACATCCACGAGTTCGGTCACGTCGGTTGCGGTGGCGGCCACCGACCTGAACCTGGGCGAACCGCTCGGGCCGAACCAGATCCGCATGGTGAACTGGCCGTCGGGCAGCGTGCCGGCCGGCGCGTTCACCGATACCAAGGCGCTCGAAGGGCGCGTGGTACGCACCAGCCTGTCGCGCGACGAGCCGGTGATCGAATCGAAGCTCGCGCCGGTCGGCACGAAGGGCGGGCTGTCCGCGGTGATCTCGGACGGCAGCCGCGCGATCACGGTGCGCGTGAACGACGTGGTCGGCGTCGCGGGCTTCGCGCTGCCGGGCAACTACGTCGACGTGATCGTCAACACGCAGGAACAGCAGGGCAAGACCGACGGGCAGAGCATCTCGAAGATCGTGCTCGAGCACATCCTCGTGCTCGCCGTCGCGCAGCAGGTGAGCCGTGACGACACGGCGCCGAAGGTCGTCAACGCGGTGACGCTGGAAGTCACGCCCGACCAGGCCGAACGGCTCGACCTCGCGCGCAGCGTCGGCACGCTGTCGCTCGTGCTGCGCAACCAGATCGACCAGAAGACGCTGAACACCGACGGGGCGACCAAGATGACGCTGCTCGGCAAGGAGCCCGCACCCGAAGCACCCGCGGCGCCCGCTCGCGTCCGGACGGTACGCGTGCACGTCGCATCGCATGCGGCGCCGGAAGCGCGGCGCGACTGCGTCGGCGTGCTGACGGGCGTAAGGGGCAGCGTCGAGTGTTTCTGAAGCAGATCAACACAGTCACATAAACGGCCGCCGGCAACGCGGCGGCCCTGGAAGTCGATAACCGGCACGGAGCCGGTCTCTCGGGGGATCAGACGAAATGAAGATCAAACCGCAATGCACGGATACCGGCCCGCTGCGCACACGCGTCGCACGGGGCACGATGATGGCCGCGATCCTTTGTTCGGGATGGCTCACGGTTTATGGCGCACTCGCGCAGGAAGGCGTCGAGTCGGCGGCGCTGACGAAGGGCGGCGCCAGCGTGCCGGCCGCGGTCGGCAAGGGGCCGATGCAGATGACGATCAGCATGGCGCCGATGGCGGCCGCCGCGCCCGCCGCGTCGGCAGGGCCGCTGCGCGGGCCGAACTGCGTCGGCGCCGTGCGCGAATCGACCAGCGTCAGCGTGCCGCTCGGCAAGTCGCTGCTGGTGCCGATGCCGGAGCCGGTCCGTAACCGGACGATCGGCAATCCGGCCGTCGCGCAGGCCACGATGGTGTCGCCGCAGACGCTGTACATCCTCGGGCTCGCGGTCGGCACGACGAACATGATCGTGCAGGGCAAGAGCGGTGCGTGCCGCGTGATCGATGTGGCAGTCGGCGCGGATGCCGGCGGCCTGCAGGCGTCGTTGCAGCAGCTGATGCCGACCGAGCGCGACATCCGCGTGACGACCGCGGCCGGCACGATCGTGCTGTCGGGCACCGTGTCGAGCTCGCAGGCCGCACAGCAGGCCGTGCAGATCGCGCGCGCCTACGGCGACAGCGCCGGCGACCCGGCCGCGGGCGGCAAGCAAAGCGGCGGCGGCGTGCTGAACATGCTGGCCGTCACGTCGCCGCAGCAGGTGATGCTCGAGGTGAAGGTGGCCGAGGTGTCGAAGACGCTGATGAACCAGATGGGCAGCGCGCTCAACATCCAGGGCGGGTTCGGTTCGTGGAGCGGGGCGCTGGTCACCAACCTGCTCGCGGGCGTCGCGAGCGGCGTCGCGTTCAGCAAGGCGAACAACAAGCCGTTCAACCTCGCGGCCGACGCGCAGAACACCGACAACCTGGTCAAGATCCTCGCGGAGCCGAATCTCGTGACGATCAGCGGCCAGGAAGCGACGTTCCTCGCCGGCGGCAAGATCTTCATCCCGATCCCGCAGAGCAGCGGCAACGGCACGTCGTCGATCACGCTGCAGGAAGAGGAGTTCGGCGTCGCGCTGAAGTTCACGCCGACCGTGCTCGCCAACGGCCGGATCAGCCTGAAGGTGGCGCCGGAAGTGTCGGAGCTGTCGCAGACGGGTGTCACGCTGAGCGCGACCAACATCGGCGGCACGTCGATCCTGCCGCTGATCACGACGCGGCGCGCATCGACGACGGTGCAGATGAGCGACGGCGAATCGTTCGCGATCGGCGGGCTGATCAAGGACAACGTGACGGGCGCGCTGAAGGCGCTCCCGGGCGTGGGTGAGGTGCCGGTGCTCGGCGCGCTGTTCCGCAGCACGTCGTTCCAGCAGGATCGCACCGAGCTGATCTTCCTGATCACGCCGCACCTGGTGAAGCCGCTGCAGACCGCCGACGTGCCGCTGCCGACCGACAGCTTCTCGAAGCCGAACGAAGTCGACGTGTACGCGACGGGCAACATGGAAGGCCGTGGCGGTGTCCGCAAGCCCGGCGCACAGCCGGCGAACGGCGCGGCAGCTGCGCCGCAGGCACCGGCTCAGGCACCCGCGCCGGCGCCGAAATCGGATACCCCGGCCGCCGCTGCCGCCGCGCTGCCCGCATCGCGTGTGCCGCAAGGCGCGGACGCGCAGCCGCCGGTACCGGCCGAGCCGCAGAAGACGCCCGCGCCGGTGGCGGTTGTCGTGCCGCGGCCCGACGGGGCTGACTCGGCGAGAACGCTTGCGTGTTGCCGGTGGCGGCCTTGCCGATCCAGGCGAGCGGTTCGCGCTG
>NZ_ASSI01000013.1:0-43608 GCF_000466765.1 Burkholderia sp. AU4i
GGCGGCCGGCGCGGGGCGGCGGGCACCGGCGCGCACGCCTGCCGACAGTGCCTGCGCGACCGTCGCGCGCGCAGCGGCTGCGATCCGCGCACACGACGCGGCCGGCGTGAGCGTATCGCCGCTCGATGCGCCACCGGCCGTCTTGACCGTCTCGACATGCGCATCCGGAAACAGCGGCTGCGTTTCTTGTGCGAACACGTCGTCGCCGGAGGCCAGCGCGACGTGCGCGCCGTATTCGCGGGCCAGCGCGCCGTACAGCCCGGCTTCGCCGAGCTCGACGCCGTTCAGCCACACCTGCGTGAACGCGAAGCTGTTGATCGTGTGCGCGAGGATGCCGCGCGTCTGCGATTTCGCGTGATAGCCGATCATGAACACGAGGTCGGGCTGCTGTTCGAGGCCCGCCATCATCCCGAGCGTGCGCGGCTTGCCGAGCACGACACGCGCACGCGCATCGAGCCCGTCGGGCAGCAGGTTGCGGAAACCGCCGTGCGAATCGTTGACCCACACGGCCTGCGCGCCGCCCATGAACGCGCCTTCGATCGCCGCATTCGCCTCGGCGGTCATCCAGCGCCGCGCGCGTTCGTATTCCGGATTGCCGGCACGCGTCTGCTCGGTGGCAAACACGCCGGCGACGCCTTCGATGTCGGTCGAAATCAGGATCTTCATGACTGGATAAGACGTCCTTCGTGGCCTTCGTTGGACAGGCGATCGAGATCGGGCACCGCGTCGCGCAGCGATTGCCGCACGTGGCCGTCGCGCCCGGCCACCGTCACGGCCTGCAGCAACGCATCGGCGATGGCGTGCTCGACGCTTTCGGCGGCCGCCATGAACAGCGGATCGAGCGCCGCATCGGCGACGAGGGCCGGCAGCGCGATGGTCGACGCGTCGTGCGCGATCGTGTAGGCGGTGGAGAAGGCGAGCGCGATGTCGCCGCTGCCGTGCCCGTAGACCGAGCCCGTGCGGGCCAGCCCCGCGCCCGCACGGCGCGCGAGCCGCGACAGTTGCCGCGCGTCGAGCGGCGCATCGGTGGCCAGCAACAGGATGATCGAGCCCTGCTCGGGTGGCGCTGCGTGCGCGGCCTCGGCCGCCCGCCGTTGCGCGACGATGCGCCCGAGCGGCACGCCGCCGAGCGTCAGCATCGGCAGCCGGCCGAAATTCGCGAGCACGAGCGCGCCGACCGTATAGGGCCGGCCGGCCGCGACGGCAACGCGCGACGCCGAACCGATCCCGCCCTTCAGGTCGAAGCACGACATCCCGCGCCCGGCCCCCACCGCGCCGCGCGCGACGTCACGCGACGCCGCGCGGCACGCGTCGTCGTAATGCGCTGCCGTGACCGCGAACGCCTGGATATCGTTCAGATAACCGTCGTTGCACTCGAACACGAGCGGGTTGACGGTCGGCCAGTCGCGGCCGATCTGCGGATTCGCCGCGATCGCCGCGCGGATCTGCGCGTGCGCGAGCGCGCCGACGCCGAACGTATTGGTCAGCGCGATCGGCGTCTCGAGCGTGCCGAGCTCGTCGACCTGCACGAGCCCGACGCTCTTGCCGAAGCCGTTGATCACGGCGGCCCCGGCCGGCACCTTGCTGCGGTACACGTCGCCCGGATGCGGCTTTATGACGGTCACGCCCGTCTGCACGTTGCCGGCATCGAGCGTGCAATGGCCGACCGTCACGCCCGGCACGTCGGCGATCGTGCCGCGCGGCCCGGCCGGCAGCGCCGCCGTCCACATCGGTGCGATGCGCATCAGCGGCGCTCCAGCTTCGGATCGAGCGCGTCGCGCAGCCCGTCGCCGAGCAGGTTGAACGCGAGCACGGTCAGGAAGATCGCGAGGCTCGGGAAGATCGCGATGTGCGGCGCCGTCACCATGTCCGCGCGCGCCTCGTTGAGCATCGCGCCCCACTCCGGCGTCGGCGGCTGCGCGCCGAGCCCGAGGAACGACAGGCTCGCGGCCGTGATGATCGACGTGCCGATCCGCATCGTGAAGTAGACGACGACCGACGACACGGTGCCGGGCAGGATGTGCCGCATGATGATCGTCCAGTCCGACGCGCCGATGCTGCGCGCGGCCTCGACGTAGGTCATGTGCTTGAGCATCAGCGTGTTGCCGCGCACGAGCCGCGCGAACGCCGGGATGCTGAAGATCGCGACCGCGCAGATCACGTTGACCATCCCGTTGCCGAGGATCGCGACCACGCCGATCGCGAGCAGGATGCCCGGGAACGCGAACAGCACGTCGGCCACGCGCATTGTGATGCGGTCCCACCAGCCTTCGTAGTAGCCGGCGAGCAGCCCGAAGAACGTGCCGATCACCGCGCCGAGCGCGACGGAGAAGAAGCCGGCCGCGAGCGAGATGCGCGTGCCCGTGATGATCCGGCTGAAGATGTCGCGGCCGAGCGAATCGACGCCGAACCAGTGCACGGCCGACGGCCCCGCGTTCAGTGCGTCGTAGTCGAAATAGTTCTCCGGATCGAACGGCACGACGTGCGGGCCGACGAACGCCAGCACGACGAGCGCCAGCACGAAGCCGCCCGCGACGAGCGCGACGGTCTGCTTGCGGAACTTGCGCCAGAATTCGCGCCACGGCGTGCGGATCGCGGTGGGTGCGGCCGGCGCCGCGGTCTGGACAGTCGCGTTCATGCGCGCCTCACTTGAACCGGATGGTCGGGTTGATGACCGCGTACAGCACGTCGACGGTCAGGTTGATCAGGATGAATTCGAGCGAAAACAGCAACACGATCGCCTGGATCACGGGGTAGTCGCGCATCGTCACGGCATCGACGAGCAGGCGCCCGAGCCCCGGCCAGTTGAACACGACCTCGACGACGATCGAGCCGCCCAGCAGGAAGCCGAACTGCAGCCCCATCATCGTGACGACCGGGATCATCGCGTTGCGCAGGCAGTGCTTGAGCACCACCATCGGCTCATGCACGCCTTTCGCGCGCGCGGTGCGCACGAAATCCTCGTTCAGCACCTCGACGAACGACGCACGCGTGAAGCGCGCCATCACGGCCGCGACCGCGGCGCCGAGCGTCAGCGACGGCAGCACGTAGCTCCGCCACGAACCGTCCGGCACGACGGGCAGCCAGCCGAGCTTCACCGAGAAAATTTCCATCAGCAGCATGCCGAGCGCGAACGCGGGAAACGAGATGCCCGACACCGCGAGCGTCATGCCGAGGCGGTCCGGCCAGCGGTTGCGCCACACCGCCGACGCGATGCCGATCGCCATGCCGAAGGCCGTCGCCCACGCCATGCTGACGAGCGTCAGCATCAGCGTCGGCATGAAGCGCTCGCCGATCTCGGTCGATACCGGCCGCTTGCTGCGGGTCGACAGGCCGAAATCGCCGTGCGCGATCTTCACGAAGAAGTTCACGAACTGCGCGGGCAGCGGCTGGTCGAGGCCGAGATCGGTGCGCACCAGCGCGACCGTCGCGTCGTCGGCTTCGGGCCCGGCCGCGAGCCGCGCCGGGTCGCCCGGCAGCAGGTGGACGAACAGGAACACCAGCACCGCGACGATCGCGAGCGTGGGCAGCAGGCCGAACAGGCGTTTGACGAGAAAATTCAGCATGGGGCACCGATCGAATCAGCGTGCCGGCGGCTTGCACCGCCGGCACCGCGTGGCGGACGAACCGCCGTCATCACCACTGTCATTTCAGCGAGATTTCGTCGAAGTTGAACGAGCCGTCCGGCATCACGTACGCACCCTGAAGCCGCTTGCTGCGCGCATACACGATCTTCTCCTGCACGAGGAAGATCCACGGCGCATCGGCCCAGATCTGCTTCTGCGCATCGGCGTAGAGCTCGGCCTTCTTCGAGCGGTCGACCGTCTCCAGTGCCTTCGAGAGATCGCCGTCGACCGTGTCGTTCTTGTAGTACGCGGTATTCAGGAGCTTCGGCGGCGCCGACGCGCCGGCGAGCAGCGGCGTGATCGCCCAGTTCGCCTCGCCGGTCGACGACGACCACCCGATGTAGTACATCCGCACCGGCGCCTTCGCCGGATCCGGCGCGCTCTCCACCTTCGCGACGCGCTCGCCGGCTTCCAGCGCCTGCACCTGCACCTTCACGCCGACCTGCGCGAGCTGCTGCTGCACGAACTGGATCGCCTTCTGCGACGTCGAGTTGTTATAGGCGGACCACAGCGTCGTCTCGAAGCCGTTCGGGTAACCGGCCTCCTTCAGCAGCGCGCGCGCCTTCGCCGGGTCGTACGGCCACGGGCCCGGCTTCGTCGCGTAGTCGACGCCCTGCGGCACCACGCCGGTGGACGGCGTCGCGAAGCCGGCGAACGCGACCTTCGCGAGCGCTTCCTTGTTCACCGCGTAGTTCAGCGCCTGGCGCACCTTCGGGTTGTCGAACGGTTTCTGCTGCAGGTTCAGCGACACGTAGCGCTGCACGATCGACGGCCGCTCCACGACGTCGACCTTCGGGTTGCCCTTCAGGTCGGCAGCCTGCTCGAACGGAATGCGGAACGCGAAATCGGCCTCGCCCGTCTTGATCAGCGCCGCGCGCGTGTTGTTGTCGACCACCGGCTTCCAGTCGATCGCGTCGATCTTCGGGTAACCCTTCTTCCAGTAGCCCGCGAACTTCTTCACCTTCAGGTCGTCGGTCTGCTTCCATTCGACGAATTCGAACGGCCCCGTGCCGACCGGATGCAGCGCGATGTCGCGGCCCCACTTCTTCAGCGCGGCCGGCGAGATTATCACGGCCGACGGGTGCGCGAGCGTGTTGATCAGCGCGGAGAACGGCTCGCGCAGCGTGATCTTCACCGTGTACGGATCGACCACTTCGGTCTTCTCGATCACGCGGAACATGTTGTAGCGCTTCAGGTGGTTCGCGGGATCGGTCACGCGGTCGAAGTTCGCCTTCACGGCCGCCGCGTTGAAATCGGTGCCGTCATGGAACTTCACGCCCTGGCGCAGCTTGATCGTGTAGGTCTTCGCATCCGGGCTCGCGTCGTAGCCGGTTGCCAGCACGTTGACGAGCTTCATGTCCTTGTCGAAGCCGAACAGCCCCTGGTAGAACGACTTGACGACGGCCTGCGACACCGTGTCGTTCGCGTCGTACGGGTCCATCGTCGTGAACGTCGAATCCACCGCCATCACCGCGGTCTGCTGCGCGAACGCGGGCACCGCGGCCGACAGCGCGAGCGCGCCGGCACCCGCTGCGAGCAGTGCGCGTGGACGGAACATCGGGAACGAATACGGCTTGTTCATCTTGCTGGGCTCCTGTGGGTGATTCGATAACGCGTGGTGAGAGTCGCGGCGGGACGGCGCCCGCTCGGGGAAAATGCGTCGGTTCCTCGCTCGTGCGCAGCTGCGGTCCATGGCAACCTGCGCGTGTTCAGTACGCGCCGCCGACGCGGTGCGTCGCGACGTAGTGATCGGGGCCGACCGCGACGAGCGGCGCGACCACCGGCTCGTCGCCGGCCGCGCGGATCGGGCTCGGGATTTCGTCCGCCGCGAGCTGGCGCGGGGCGTGCCGGCGCGCGGGGTCGGCCACCGGCACCGCGCTCATCAGCTTCTTCGTGTACGGATGCTGCGGCGCCTCGAACACCGCGCGGCGCGGGCCGATCTCGACGATCTGGCCGAGATACATCACCGCGACGCGATGGCTGATGCGCTCGACGACGGCCATGTCGTGCGAGATGAACAGGTACGCGACGCCGAGTTCGCGCTGCAGGTCGAGCATCAGGTTGACGATCTGCGCCTGCACCGACACGTCGAGCGCCGACACCGATTCGTCGGCGATCACGACCTTCGGGTTCAGCGCGAGCGCGCGCGCGATCGCGATCCGCTGGCGCTGGCCGCCCGAGAATTCATGCGGATAACGCCGCGCGGCCTCGGGCGGCAGGCCGACCTTGTCGAGCAGCCAGTCGACCCGCGCCTGCGCGTCGCGGCCGCTCGCGACACCGTGCACGAGCAGCGGCTCCATGATCGAGAAACCGACGGTCAGGCGCGGGTTCAGCGATGCGAACGGGTCCTGGAAGATGAACTGGATGTTCCGGCGCAGCGCCTGCAGGTCGGGGCCTTTCAGCGCGCTGATGTCGCGGCCGTCGAACTCGATCGAGCCGCTCTGCGATTCGACGAGGCGCAGCAGCGAGCGGCCGGTGGTCGACTTGCCGCAGCCCGATTCGCCGACCAGCGCGAGCGTCTCGCCCGCGCGCAACTCGAAGCTCACACGCTCGACCGCATGCACGTATTGCGATACGCGGCCGAACACGCCGCTCTTCACCGGGAAGCGCGTCACGAGATCGCGCACGCGCAGGATCGGCGACGCGGATTGATCGAAGCCCGGCTGCGCATCGTCTTTCACCGCCGGTGCGGGCGCCGGTGCGGGCGCCGGTGATGCCGCCGGTGCTGCCGTGTTTGCGCCCTCCACCTTCAGCAGCGGGAATTTCTCGGGCGCGTCGGTGCCCTGCATCGAGCCGAGCTTCGGCACGGCCGCGAGCAACGCACGCGTGTAGCGATGCGCGGGCGCCGCGAAGATGCGATCCGACTCGCCCTCTTCGACCTTCTCGCCGCGATACATCACGAGCACGCGGTCGGCCACTTCGGCCACCACGCCCATGTCGTGCGTGATGAAGATCACGCCCATGTTCATTTCGTCCTGCAGCCCGCGCACCAGTTGCAGGATCTGCGCCTGGATCGTCACGTCGAGCGCGGTCGTCGGCTCGTCGGCGATCAGCAGCGCGGGCCGGCACGACAGCGCCATCGCGATCATCACGCGCTGCCGCATCCCGCCCGACAACTGGTGCGGATAGCGCGCGAACACGCGGCGCGCCTCCGGAATGCGCACGAGTTCGAGCAGCCGCAGCGTCTCCGCGCGCGCTTCCGATGCACTCTTCGACTGATGCAGCGCGATCGCCTCGCTGATCTGGTCGCCGACCGTAAACACCGGGTTCAGCGACGTCATCGGCTCCTGGAAGATCATCGCGATGTCCGCGCCGCGAATGCCGCGCATCGTCGCACCGCTTGCGTGCGCAAGATCGACGAGCGCGCCGCCGCGCCGGCGGAACGCGATCCGGCCGTTCGTGATCGCGCCGCCGCCGTGCTCGACGAGCCGCATCAGCGCGAGCGACGTGACCGACTTGCCCGAGCCCGATTCGCCGACGATCGCGAGCGTCTCGCCGCGATCGACGTGAAACGACACGTTGCGCACCGCGTCGAACGTCGCGCCTTCGCGGCGGAACGTGACCGACAGGTCGTCGACGGCCACCACGCGCTGCTCGGGCAGCACCAGGCCGGACGGGTTACGGCTCGAAGTCATCGTGGCTCTCCTCTTCATGCTGGCCGGGATCAGGCGGTGTCGTCGTCGCGATAGATGCCGACCACCGGCGCTTCACCGACGCGCGCGTAACCGCGGTACATCCCTTCGGTGTTGAACGGCATCGCAACGTTGCCCTGCGCGTCGACCGCGATGATCCCGCCGCGGCCCGCGAGGCGCGGCAGCTTGTTCATCACGACGTCGTGCGCGGCATCGGCGAGCGACGCGCCGCGATACGCAATCTGCGCGGCAACGTCATGCGCGGTCGCGAGCCGGATGAACATCTCGCCGGTGCCCGTCGCCGACACCGCGCAGGTCGCATCGTCCGCATAGCAGCCGGCGCCGATGATCGGCGAATCGCCGACACGCCCCGGCTGCTTGTTCGTGATGCCGCCCGTCGACGTCGCCGCCGCGATGTGGCCGTGCCGGTCGCACGCGACCGCGCCGACCGTGCCGTGCTTGCGATCCGGATCGAGCGGCTCGGCCGGCTGCGGTTGCGACGGTGATTTGCCGAACGCGAACGTCGCTGCGTCGTGGTCGAGCATCGCGCCGGCTGCCGTGCGCGCCTTGACCCACTGCGCGTGACGCGCTTCGGTGTCGAAATAGCCGGGCTCCGCGAGTTCGAGCCCCTGTGCGGCCGCGAACGCATCGGCCCCCGCGCCGGCGAACAGCACGTGTTCGCTCGCCTCCATCACGCGCCGCGCGGCGAGCACCGGATTGCGCACGCGCGTCGCGCAGCAGATCGCACCCGCGCCGAGCGTCGCGCCATCCATGACCGCCGCGTCGAGTTCGTGCTTGCCTTCGGCCGTATAGACGGCACCGCGCCCGGCGTTGAACAACGGACAGTCCTCGAGCATCCGCACCGCGACGGTGACGGCGTCGAGCGCGCTGCCGCCGTCGGCCAGCACCTGCTGGGCGGCCGTCAGGATCGCGGTCAGCTCGGCACGGTACTGACGTTCGGTGTCGGAATCCATCGCATCGCGCAGGATCGTGCCTGCGCCGCCGTGAATCGCAACGATCGCGGATGAAGTCATGTTTTTTTCGGACGGTGGGAAGAAGGGTTGGCGGCCGGCTGCGTCGCTTGCGGCTGCATGAGCCACGGCAGCAGGAATTCGGTCATCTCGGCGGCGGATTTCGCGGACCGGTGCGTGCGCAGCGCGACCGCGTCGATCAGCGCCTCGATCATCGTGAGCACCGCTGCTTCCGACGTGGCCGCGAAGCGCCGTTCGGCCTTGACGTACAGGTTCAGCGACGCGATCGGCGCCAGCGGCGATTGCGGGCCGTCGGAGATACCGAGCACGCGTGCGCCGCGCGCCGCCGCGCGGCGGGCCAGTTCGATCGTGTCCTTCACGTAGCGCGGAAACGCGAGCGCGATCACGAGATCGCGCGAGTCGGCCGTATAGAGCCGCCGGGCCGCGTGCGACGGGCCGCCGAGCAGCGCGAGCGACTGCACGTTGTCGTGGCAGACGGACAGCCCGTGCTCCATCAGCCCGGTGAGGAACGCGCTCGACCCCGCGCCGAGGATCAGCACGCGCCGCGCGCCGACGATCGCCTCGACCGCGGCCTCGACATCGGCCGCGTCCAGTTGCGCGCGCGTGTTCTCGATGTTCGCGACGGCCTGGTCGAATACCGCGTCGATCCATGCGGCACCGCGTACCCCGGACTCCTGCTCCTGCGCGGAACGCAGCCGTTCGACCGGCCCGAGCGTCGCCTCGAAGCCGCGCACGAGCGCCGCGCGCATCGCCGGATAGCCGTCGAAACCGAGCGCCTTCGCGAAACGGTTCGCGGTCGCGATCGACGCATTCACGGCCTGCGCGAGTTCGTCGATGCGCATCGTCGCCGCGCGGAACGGATTCGCGAGCACGAACTCGCCCATGCGCCGGTGGATCGGCGTCATCAACGGCATCGCCGACGCGATCCGTTCGGCGATCGCGGGTTCGTCGTGACTGGCATCGTGCGGAGCGAGAGACGTCATGCGAAGGGTCGTTGAAAGAATGATGGAAATGAATTTACACAATCAATGTCGCGAAAAGAAATAAATTTTCATCAGCGTTGTCACGTCCCGTTCCGGCGCCCCGCGATCGCCCGACGCCCGCACAGCCCCGCCGCACGGGCCTTTGGCATGAGATCGCCGCAGGTCTGCGCGTGCGTCGCCTGCGCCCGCCTATCGGGAAAACCCCGAGCAAGTTCGTTCGAATGCAATTTCGCGTTGACCGGATTCGAATTCGAACATAGGATGTTCGAAAATGATCAGTCGTCAGATAACTTCGGACTTCGATGACGGCGAAGTGTTCGCTTGAACGCCATCATTCCACGTCAAACCGGGAAATCTGGCGCCCCTCAAGATCGGACATCGTACAAATAAAGCGAATCAGGCCATCCCCAACGGATGGTCGTCATGGATCGGCCCGGCGCCGCGCGCCGGCCCTGCCCGACAGGAGACAGCAGTGAAGACAGTCAAGGCGTTGCGCTGGTGGATCATCGTGCTCGTATGTCTCGGCACGATCCTCAACTACCTCGCACGGAATTCTCTCGCGGTGCTCGCCCCCGAGCTGAAGCACGTGTTCGCGATCTCGACGCAGCAGTATTCGTACATCGTCGGCGCGTTCCAGATCGGTTACACGATCATGCAGCCCGTGTGCGGTTTCATCGTCGACCTGATCGGCCTGCGGCTCGGGTTCGCGCTGTTCGCGATGCTGTGGTCGGTGGTCGGCGTCGCGCACGGCTTCGCATCGGGCTGGCTGTCGCTCGGCATCCTGCGCGGCCTCCTGGGCCTGTTCGAAGCCGCCGCGATTCCGTCGGGGATGAAGGCGGTTGCGGAATGGTTTCCCGATCGCGAAAAATCCGTCGCGGTCGGCTATTTCAACGCGGGCACGTCGCTCGGCGCCGCGATCGCACCGCCGCTCGTCGTGTTCCTGTCGATGCGGTTCGGCTGGCAGGCCGCGTTCATGGCCACCGGCGCGCTCGGTTTCCTGTGGGCGGCGCTCTGGTACACGCAATACCGGTCGCCCGCCGACCATCCGCGCATCACGCCGCAGGAGCGCGCGCTGATCCGCGACGGCCAGGCGACGATGCCGCCCGTGTCGAAGCGCCGCATTCGCGACGTCGTCACCGCGCGGCGCTTCTGGGCCATCGCGCTGCCGCGTTTCTTCGCCGAGCCTGCGTGGCAGACCTTCAGCTTCTGGATTCCGCTGTACCTCGCGACCGAGCGCCACATGCCGCTCACGCAGATCGCGATCTTCGCGTGGATGCCGTTTCTCGCGGCCGACGCCGGCGGCATCGCGGGCGGTTACCTGTCGCCGTATCTCGCGAAGCGGTTCAGGCTGCCGCTCGTGTGGTCGCGCGTCGCCGGCGTCGCGCTCGGCGCGGTGCTGATGCTCGGGCCCGCGATGATCGGGCTCGTGTCGTCGCCGTACACGGCCATCGCGCTGTTCTGCGTCGGCGGCTTCGCGCACCAGATGATCTCCGCGCTCGTCAACACGCTGTCGGCCGACGTGTTCGATTCCGAGGAAGTCGGCACCGCGAGCGGCTTCGCCGGGATGGCCGCGTGGATCGGCGGGCTCGGTTTCTCGCTGCTGGTCGGCGCGCTCGCCGACAAGATCGGCTATGCGCCGCTGTTCGCGTGCCTCGGCCTGTTCGACATCATCGGCGTCACGCTGCTCGCGGTGCTGATCCGCGGGCAGTCGAAGCAGGAACGCCTGCTCGCACGGCACGCCTGACCTTCGCCCTTAACAGGAATCGCACTCATGACTTCGCTTCTTCATCCGCCCGTGTTCCGCGTCGCCGGCCAGCACGCGAACCGTGTGCTGCTCGCGTCCGATACGGGCGCGACCCTCGAGATCTTCGTGCTCGAGGACGACATCGTGCGGGTACGCGTGCTGCCCGACGCGACGGCGCGCAACCCGCGCACGTGGACGATCGCGCCGGGCCTCGACGACGTGCCGCTCGAAGGGCGCGACCGCCTCGACCTCGATGGCTTCGCACTGCCCGCCTTTTCGCTCGCCGAAGACGACGACGGCCTGCACATCGAAACCGAGCAGATCCGGCTCGCCGTGCGCCGGCACGGCGGCCACTGCACGTGGTCGATGCGCGGCGCCGACGGCGCGTGGCGCGTCGCACTCGCCGACCGCGCGACGCAGGCGTACAACTTCGGCTGGTGGGACGATCGCGCCTATCACTATGTCGCCCGCGAACGCGGCGACAAGGTATTCGGCCTCGGCGAACGCGCGGGCGAGCTCGACCGCACCGGCGCGCGCTTCGAGATGCGCAACATCGACGCGATGGGCTACAGCGCGAAGCACACCGACCCGCTGTACAAGCACATCCCGTTCTACATCACGTGGTCGCCCGATGCGTGCCAGGGGTTCGGGCTGTTCTACGACACGCTGTCGGATTGCACGTTCGACATGGGCCGCGAGCTCGACAACTATCACGGCCCGTACCGCTACTTCGTCGCCGAGCATGGCGATCTCGACTACTACTTCATCGCGTCGCCCGACACGCCGCTCGCGGCCGCGCGGCGCTTCACGTGGCTCACGGGGCGCCCCGCGCGCACCCCGAAATGGGGGCTCGGCTACTCGGGCTCGACGATGAGCTACACCGATGCGCCGGACGCGCAGCAGCAGATGAACCAGTTCGTCGAACAGTGCGACACGCACGACATCCTGTGCGACTCGTTCCACCTGTCGTCGGGCTATACGTCGATCGGCGCGAAGCGCTACGTGTTCAACTGGAACCGCGACAAGTTTCCCGACGCGAAGGGCTTCGTGCAGCATTACCGCGACCACGGCATCCGCCTGTGCGCGAACATCAAGCCGTGCCTGCTGCGCGACCATCCCGCCTTCGAAGACGCGGCAACGCGCGGGCTGCTGATCCGCTCGGCGTCCGGCGAGCCGGCCTGGGTGCAGTTCTGGGACGAGGTCGGCGCGTATCTCGACTTCACGCAGCCGGACGCGTACCGCTGGTGGCGCGAGCAGGTCACGTCGGCGCTGCTCGAATACGGGATCGAGTCGACCTGGAACGACAACAACGAATACGAGATCTGGTCGCCCGACGCGATCGCGCACGGCTTCGGCCAGCCGTTTCCCGCGCGCGAGGCGAAGGTGCTGCAGACGATGCTGATGATGCGCGCGTCGCGCGAAGCGCAGCGCGCGCATGCACCGGCGCAGCGCCCGTTCCTCGTGTCGCGCTCCGGCGGCGCCGGCATGCAGCGTTATGTGCAGACCTGGTCCGGCGACAACTACACGTCGTGGGAAACGCTGCGCTACAACCTGAAGATGGGCCTCGGGCTCGCGCTGTCGGGCGTGTCGAACATCGGCCACGACATCGGCGGCTTCTCCGGGCCCGCGCCTTCGCCCGAACTGCTGCTGCGCTGGGTGCAGTTCGGCATCTTCATGCCGCGCTTCAGCATCCATTCGTGGAACGACGACGGCACCGTCAACGAACCGTGGATGTACCCGGAGATCACCGCGCAGATCGCGGCGCTGATCAAGCAGCGCTACCGGCTGCTGCCCTACCTCTATCACCTGCTGTGGCTGTCGACGACGCGCTGCGAGCCCGTGCTGCGGCCGACCTTCGCCGATTTCCCCGGCGACGCGCGCTGCTACGACGCATGCGACGACATGATGCTCGGCGACGCGCTGCTCGTCGCGCCGGTCGTCGATCCGGGCCTGACGGAGCGCACCGTCTACCTGCCGTCGGGCGCGCGCTGGATGTGCTGTGCGAGCGCGCGGTCGTTCGACGGCGGCGCGAGCGTGACGCTGCCCGCGCCGCTCGACACGCCGGTGATGCTGCTGCGCGAGGGCCGCGTGCTGCCGCTGAACGTCGCGGAACAGTATTTCGGCGCACGTGCCGACGCGCGCGGCTTCGTCGTCGCGCCGCGTATCGAGGACGGCGTCGCGTACGGCGAATGCATCGAGGACGACGGCGAGACGGAAGCATGGCGCGACGGCGAATACGGGCTGTGGCGCGTCGAAACCGGCCGCGAGGCGTCGGGCGTGCTCGGCGTGTCGGTGCGCTGGGACGGCCGACCGGCACGCCCGGCCGACCGCGTCGAGATCCTGCTGCCCGCGTCGGTGCAAGGCGCGGTCGCCGTGCGCGGCGCCCGCATCGAACAGGATGCGCAGAGTGGTACATGGCGCCGCATCGTCGTCGCCTTCGACTACTGAAGCAAACCCGATCGGGCGGGCCGTTCATGCGGCCCGCCGCCCGCTGCAGAGGAGGCGACCGAGCCTCCCGCCCACCTTGAAAAGATGAAGAGACCTGGAGATCGACAATGAAAGCACCCGTCAACTGCTATGCAATCCTGATTTTGTCGACCGCGTCGCTCGGCGCGACCGCTGCCCATGCGCAGAGCAGCGTAACGCTGTACGGCGTCGTCGATGATTCGCTCGCGTACGTGAACAACCAGCAGGGCCATTCGAACCTCTACATGCGCGACGGCAACCTGTATGCGTCGAAGTTCGGGCTGCGCGGCGACGAGGATCTGGGCGGCGGCACGCATGCGATCTTCGACCTGCAGTCCGGCTTCAACCTGAACAACGGCGCGCAATCCGCCGCCGGCCTGATATTCAATCGCCAGGCCTTCGTCGGCCTGCGCAACGATCGCTACGGCACGATGACGGCCGGCCGCCAGTACACGCCCTACTTCCTGTTCGTCGGCCCGTATGCATCGAGCAGCTGGCTGACCGGTGCGACGGGCGCGCACCCGGGCGACATCGACGGCCTCGACACGACGATCCGCGTGAACAATTCGGTTACTTATACGTCGCCGACCTTCGCCGGACTGACCGCGAGCGCGATGTACGCATTCGGCGGCATTGCCGGCGCGACCGGCAAGGGCAACACGTTCAGCGCCGCACTGCGTTATGCGAACGGGCCGATCGGCGTCGCGGCCGGCTACCTGCGCATCAACAGCTCGGGCTCGTCGGCAGGCTTCCTGAATCCGGCGACCGCCGCGTCGGGCAGCTTCGCGGTGTCCGTGCTGAACCAGGGTTACCTGACCGCGAAGGCCGTCGAGCAGGTCGCGGCGGCCGGCAACTATACGCTCGGCAACCTGACGATGGGCGTGAACTATTCGAACGTGAAGTATCTGCCCGGCAACGGCTCCGCGTTCACGGACACGGCCGTGTTCAACACCTACGGCGCGCTCGCCGCATACCGTTTCACGCCGGCATTCTCGGTGGCCGGCGCGTTCGCGTACACGCTCGCGTCGAAGGCGAACGGCATCGACAGCGCGGCCCGCTACCAGCAGTATTCGCTGAAGGAGTCGTACAGCCTGTCGAAGCGCACGACGCTCTATGCGCTGCAGGCGTACACGCATTCGAGCGGCCGGACGCTCGGTGCGCAAGGTGCCGGCCACGTGATCGACGCGGCGCCGATCGTCGGCGATTCGCAGCAGCTCACGCCTTCGACGACGCACGGCCAGTTCGTCGGCATGGCCGGCATCGCCGTCACGTTCTGAGCCATCGCGGCAGCGCCTTCGGCGCGCTGCCCCTGCCCCGGGCGACACGTATTTCGCCGATGCCTCGCGTGCTGTCCGGGCATCCGATACGCGGCCGCCGCGGGGCGTTTTCAGCACCCCGTCCGCGCACCGCGCAAACTGCACGGGTTTTCTCGATCCCCTCGATACCTTACAATTCGTCAGGTTCACCCATCCTGCATACCCCTTCTTGCAGTCCTGACACCGCGGTACACTCGACGCACGCCGTATCAGGGTCCGACGCGCGACACGCGCGCCGGGCGGCGTCGCGCCTCGTTGCGCCCACAACTGGATGCCAGCCATGCCAGATTCCCGCCCCTCGCCCCGCACGACATTCAAGCCGCAGGTCGTCCTGCCCGCGCTCGCAGTCATCGGCGCACTGCTCGTCGTGTGTGCGCTGCTCCCGAGCGAAGCCGGCGCGCTGTTCTCCGCCGGCCAGCAATGGGTCGTCGCGCGCTTCGACTGGTTCTACGTGCTCGCCGTCACCGGCTTCCTCGTGTTTCTCGTGCTGATCGCCGCGAGCGATTTCGGCAACATCCGGCTCGGCCCCGACGATGCCGAACCCGAATTCAGCTTCGTGTCGTGGACGGCGATGCTGTTCGCGGCCGGCATGGGCATCGGCCTCATGTACTTCGGCGTCGGCGAGCCGATGCAGCACTTCCTGAAGCCGCCGACCGTCGACCCCGGCACGCCCGCCGCCGCCCGCGAGGCGATGCTGATGACCTTCTTTCACTGGGGCTTCCACGCGTGGGCGATCTACGGACTGATGGGGCTCGTGCTCGCGTACTTCGGCTTCCGCTACAACCTGCCGCTGACGCTCCGCTCGGGGCTGTATCCGGTGCTGCGCGAGCGTATCAACGGCTGGATCGGCCACACGGTCGACGCATTCGCGCTGGTCGGCACGGTCGCCGGCATCGCGACGACGCTCGGCTACGGAGTCATGCAGATCAGCGCGGGCCTGCATACCGTCGCCGGCTGGGATACGGGCAGCAATGCGTTTCGCATCGGGCTCGTCGCGCTCGTCGTGATCCTCGCGGGGCTGTCGGCCGCGAGCGGCCTCGACAAGGGTGTGCGTCGACTATCCGAACTGAACCTGCTGCTCGCGTTCCTGCTGCTCGCGTTCGTCGCCGTCACGGGCCCGACGGCGTTCCTGTTGCGCGCGCTCGGCGACAACATCGGCCAGTATCTGTCGAGCCTCGTCGACCTGTCGTTCCGCACGTACGCGTATGCGTCGCCGCGCGAGGAAGGCTGGTTCGGCGGCTGGACGATCCTCTACTGGGCATGGTGGGTGTCGTGGTCGCCGTTCGTCGGCATGTTCATCGCACGCATCTCGCGCGGCCGCACGATCCGCCAGTTCGTGATCGGCGTGCTGCTCGTGCCGACCGCGTTCAACCTCGTGTGGATGACCGTGTTCGGCAACAGCGCGATCTGGCTCGATACGCATGGCGCGGCCGGCGCGCTCGCGCAGACGGCCACCAATGTCGACGCGCTGCTGTTCCGCTTCTTCGATTTCCTGCCGCTGTCGCAACTGCTGTCGATCGCCGCGATCGTGCTGATCGCGGTGTTCTTCGTCACGTCCGCCGACTCGGGCGCGTTCGTGATCGACCAGATCGCGACGCGCGGCCACGCGCACTCGCCCGTCTGGCAACGGCTGTTCTGGGCGTTGCTGCTCGGCGTGACGGCCGCGGTGCTGCTCGTCGCCGGCGGGCTCGGCGCATTGCAGGCGATGACGCTGATCGCCGCGCTGCCGGTAGCGATCATCATGATCGCGCTCTGCTACGGGCTGTGGCGCGGGCTCGCGGCCGACCGCGTGCACTATTCGCAGGACGTCGCGCCCGCGACGAGCTTCTGGACCGGCCAGCACTGGCGTCACCGCCTGACGCACATCCTGCGGCAGACGACCGAAGCCGAAGCACGCCAGTTCGTCGCCGAAACGGTCGAGCCGGCGTTGCGCAAAGTCGCCGACGAGTTGCGCGCAGGCGGCGTCGATGCGCACGTGCAGCGCGACAGCGACGACGCCGTGCGCCTCACCGTGCCGACCGCCGACCACCGCGATTTCGTGTACGGCGTGCGCGTGACGGTGAAATCCGCGGCCGCGTTCCTCGTGCGCGAGACGGCCGGGCCGGAAGCGGCACGAGCTCACGTGTACGGGATCGTCACGTTCTTCGAGGACGGGCGGCTCGGCTACGACGTCGAATACCTGCGCGGCGACGAAGTGATTGCCGACGTGTTGCGCCAGTACGAACGCTACGTGTCGCTCGCGGCCGACAAGCGCACGCATCTGCTGAGCCGCGCGCCGGGGCATGCGACGGAGGCCGAATGAACCTGCCCGCCGTCTTTACTGCGCCGCGGCGACCTGCCATGCCCGACGGAGCCGCACGATGACCGGGCTCCTGCAAAGCCGCGCCTCCGACGTCATCGCGCTCGGCACGCTCGCCGTGCTCTATCTCGGTGGAGCCGGCATCGCACTGTGGCGGATCCGCGCCGCGGCGCCGCGCGGCAAGGTCTACTGGATCGTCTGCGCGGCGCTGCTCGCCGGCGGCGCCGTCGCGATGGGCATCAACCTGTCGCCGATGCCGGACACCGGGGACATGCCGCCCGGGTTCGCGCTCGGTGTCGAGGCCGTCCTGCTCGGTCTCGCATTGGTCGCCGGCGGTTGCGCGTGGCTGATGCTGCGCGCGCGGCGACGCTGACGCGCGTATGTCGTGCGGCCCGGCCACGTCCCGCGCGAACGACGACGCGCGGGACGTGGCCGCCCCTTCCCCGATCCGCTTCCTTGCCGCCGCGCGTCACGCGGACGGTGCACGCGCCGTCACGAGCCAGCAAGCCGCGTCGAAGCGCACATCCGCGCCGTCGACGTAAGGCTCGAACGCGGCGCGCATCGTGTCGACCACGCGCCGCCGCGTTGCGTCGTCCACTTCCAGCAACGCCAGCCCGACCGGGCCCAGCCGGGTGATGTAGTCGTCCAGCGCGGACGCGGGTAGCGCGCATGCCAGTTCGACCGGCTCGATCGCCACGTCCGCCCAACCGCTGTCCGCCAGCACCGACGCGATCCGCTGCCGGTCGCCGAACCCGAACTGCCCCGGCGCGCCGGGCCGCCGTGCGGGCAGGTTCGGCAGCAACGGCGCCGCGGCCCGCTCGGCGATCGTCATGAACGGATTGTCTGCCGCGCTGCGCCATGCGACGAACCGCATCCGCGCATCCGGCCGCGCCGCATGGCGCAGATTCGCGAACGCGCGAACCGGATCGTCGAAGAACATCACGCCGAGGCGCGACACGATCAGGTCGACGCTCGCGGGCTCGAACGCGTGCGTCTGCACATCGGCACGCACGAAGCGGGCGTGGACGCCGCTGCGTTCGGCACGCGCCTGCGCAGCGTCGATCATCCGCGCCGAGATATCGATGCCCGTGCATTGCGCATGCGCGCCGAGCCGCCGCGCGATCGCAACCGTGACCGCGCCCGTGCCGCAGCCGACATCGAGCACGCTGCGCGCGGACGACGTGGCAACCGCCTCCACGAGCAACCGCTCCAACGGCTCGAACATCCGGTCGATCAGCGCCTGTGTCTCGACCCAGGCGCGGCCCGACGGGCCGTTCCAAAGCGCGGATTGTTCGTCATTGGGCCGTCTGGTTTCCATCGTCGATTCCCCTTCTGGTTCATTGATCGTGCCTCGCACTCTGCTGCTTCAAGCCGGCTTGAAGTCAAGCCCCTCCCGGCTGCGACCTGCCGCCGCAACGGCGACGCCCTGCCGGCGTGCGAGTTCTCGTTACGCGCCGTAGTTTTCACATTTCTTACATTCGCGCTGCGTATCGTTGACGACTTTCCCACGGTGCCTCCCATGCGACGACTCCTCCCGCGCGCGCTGCTCGTCCGCTGCGCTCCCCTTGTTGCTTTCGCCGTGCTGTCCGCGTGCTCGAACCACATCGATTCGCCGGACGATCCGGCGAGTGCGTCGGTCAACGTCCAGGCCGCATGGGTCGAGATCGGCGATACGAACCAGGCGATCGCGCGCGTCATCACGAACTACACCCCCGCTTCAACCGGCGATCCGTTGTGCCCGCAACTGAGCGTCGACGGCAAGCTGTCGCGCATGTCCCTGCGCGCGGGGGCCGCGACCATCGCCCAGCGGCCGACCGCCAGCGATCCGTCCGATTCGAAGCCGTCGAGCTTTCCGGTGTCCGTCTGCGAGGCAACGCTGCCGGCCGGTGCGCAGGCGGCGAGCGTCGCGGGCCACACGCTGCCGCTGCCGAAGGCGCAGCCGCAACGTATCGCGATCATCGCCGACACCGGCTGCCGCATGAAGAAAGCCGACAACGCATGGCAGGCGTGCAACGACGCGACGGTCTGGCCGCTCGACACGATCGCGGCCAGCGTCGCGAAGCTGTCGCCCGACCTGGTGATGCACATCGGCGACTACCACTACCGCGAAAACGCATGCCCGCCGGACATCGCCGGCTGCAAGGACAGCCCGTGGGGCTACGGCTGGGATACGTGGCAGGCCGACCTGTTCCGCCCGGCCGCACCGTTGCTCGCGAAGGCCCCATGGGTCGTCGTGCGCGGCAACCACGAGGAATGCGCGCGCGCGGGCCAGGGCTGGTTCCGCTTCCTCGATCCGCGCCCGTATTCGGCCGCGCGCTCGTGCGACGATCCGGCCAACGACAACAACGCGAACTATTCTGAACCCTATGCGGTATCGCTCGGCGGCGGCTCGCAGGTGATCGTGTTCGACACCGCGAAGGTCGGCCGCACGCCGCTCAAGACGACCGACGCGCAGTTCGGCATCTACCAGAAGCAGTTCCAGACGGTCGCCGCACTCGCGTCGAAGGCCGGCATGACGACGACGATCTTCACGAACCACCATCCGATCCTCGCGTTCGCGCCGATCGCCGGCAGCACGCCCGCGCCGGGCAACCTCGCGCTGCAGTCGGTGATGGCGAGCCTCAACGCCCAGGCGTACTACCCGCCCGGCGTGCACGTGGCACTGCACGGGCACGTGCATGATTTCCAGGCGATTAACTTCTCGTCCGGGCACCCGGCGACGATCGTGTCCGGCAACGGCGGCGACAACCTCGACGTCGCGCTGCCCGACCCGTTCCCGGCCGGCCTGACACCGGCACCGGGCGCCGTGATCGAGCGGCTGTCGCACAACAACAGCTTCGGCTTCCTGATCATGGAACGCCGCGCCGCCCCGGCGACCGGCTGGGTCTTCCACGCGTATTCGGCGGCCGGCAAGCTGCTCGCGTCGTGCAACCAGTCGGGCACGACGCTCGCCTGCGACAAGACAGGGTTCATCGCGCCGTGAGTGAAGGAGTTCGATGTGACGGCCGCCATGCGCGCGGCCGGCAAGCGCTGCGCACGCTGGCCGCTGCCGTGCTCGCGGGCCTGACGCTCGCGGCGCACGCCGCGCCGGCCGAAACCGTCCTGCTTCCCGGTGCGCCGCCGTCGCGAGTCGTCGACACGATCGGCAACGGCACGCCGCAGGTGACGGGCAAGATCGATGCGGCGACCGCGCGCTTCGCCCCCGACCCGACACTCGTCGCGCTCGGCCGCCGGATCTTCTTCGATTCACGGCTGTCCGAGCCGCGCGGCATGTCGTGCGCGGGCTGCCACGACCCGGGCCACGCGTTCGCGCCGACGCTGTCGGCCGCCTCGCTCGCGGGGCCCGGTGTGCCGGAAGGCAGCCGTCCCGGGCGTTTCAGCCGGCGCAACGCGCCGTCGCTGCTCTATGTGCGCTACGTGCCGCGCCGCCACTTCTACCAGGACGACGACGCGCCCGCACCGTCGCCGTTCGGCGGCCTGTTCAGCGACGGCCGCGCGGATACGCTCGCCGAGCAGATCCGCGGGCCGCTGTTCGATCCGAACGAGATGAACAACCGGTCGCCGGCCGCGCTGCTGCGCAAGGTCGACGCGACCGAACTCGCGCCCGATCTCGCCGCGCGCTTCGGCGCGTCGGTGCGGCGCGATCCCGGGCAACTGGTGCGGGCGCTGGGCCTGGCCGTCGAGGCCTATCTGCAGAGCGACGAGATGGCGCCGTTCACGTCGCGTTTCGACGCGTTCCTGCGCTCGCGCAAGCCGCTCGCGCCGGCCGAGATGCGCGGCCTCGCGCTGTTCCGGAATCCGGACAAGGGCAACTGCATGAGCTGCCACACGCTGTCGGAGACGTCGAGCCGACCGGAACGTTCGCTCTTCACCGATTTCGGCTACGACGCGATCGCGGTGCCGCGCAACCGCGCGCTGCCGGCGAACCGCGATCCGCGTCATTTCGACAACGGGCTGTGCGACACCGCCCGGCGGCTGCGCTGGCCCGAGCCGACGCAATGGTGCGGCTACCTGCGCACACCGGGGCTGCGCAACGTCGCGCTCAAGCAGACGTTCATGCACAACGGCGTGTTCACGACGCTGCGCGACGCGGTCGCGTTCTACAACACGCGCTCGACCGACCCGGGCTTCTGGTATCACGGGGCCGGAACGTTCGACGATGTGCCGGCCGCCTATCGCGGCAACATCAACGTCAACTCGACGCCGATGAACCGCCGGCCCGGCACGCCGCCCGCGCTGACCGACGCGGAGATCGACGACATCGTCGCGTTCCTCGGCACGCTGACCGACGCGCGCTATACGGAGGGCATCGCCTCCGCGGCTCCCGCTGCCCCGGTCGCCCCTGCGGCCGCTGTTACCCGGGTCACACGCACCGCCGCGCCGGCTCGCTGATCCTGGCCGAACGGCCAGCCGCATACGCACCCGCTTGCGGTCGCCCCAAACACTGGTTATATTTACAGTACTGTATTTATGAACAGTGAGGTGCGTGATGGAACAACTAGTTCGTATCGTCAACGACGCCGATCGCCAAGTGCTGGCATGGCTCCGCGCCCAGGTCGGCGACGCCCGCGTCGAGCGCGCGGCTCGCCAGCTCGGGCATACGCGCAAGCCCTTCCCGTCCGCCGTTTGCCGTTACCTGGGCATGAGCGCACCGGCCACGCTGCGCCAGGCCGAACGGCCGCGCGCCGCGCGCGATTTCTCGGTCGGCGATCGTTACCTGTCGCTGATCCGCCAGCACCTCGCCACACACTCGGCCAGCCGATGAAATGGCGGCGGCTGGCCGCGTCGATGGCCCGGAAGACCAGTGCAATGGCGGTTTCGCAAGCCCGGCCGGCGGCCACCGCGCTTATCTGGCCGCCATGGCTTCCCGTACGAGGCGGCCGAGCGTTTCGAACGCCGCTTCGTGCGCTGCATCGAACACGCGCGTGCAAGCAAGCCGGATATAGCCGTCGAAGCGGTCGGAGTTCGAGAAGATCGCCCCGGGCGCGATCCTGACCCCGTGCGCCAGCGCGGCATCGAACAGCGCCTCGGAGCGCACGCCGTCCGGCAACGCGATCCACAGCAGCATCCCGCCCGGCGGCCGGTTCATCCGGGTTCCGGCCGGGAAATGCCGTGCGATCGCGTCGATCGTTACGTCGCGCTGCACGCGCAACTGTTCGCGGAACTGGCGCAGATGTCGATCGAACGCGCCCGAACCGACGAATTCGGCCGCAACGGCCTGCAACAACGCGGCGTTGTGCCGGCTGTGCGCGAATTTCAGCATCTTCACGCGCGCGTGCCAGCGCCCCGCGCTTATCCAGCCGAGCCGCATCCCGGGGGCCAGCACCTTGTTGAACGACGGGCAGTAAATCACCGTGCCGTCGCGATCCCATGCCTTGACCGGCTTGACCGATTGCGGCGCCTCGACGAGTTCGCGATAAGGCTCGTCCTCGATCACGGCCACGCCGTGGCGCGAACAGAGCGAGACGAGCGCGGCCTTGCGCCCGTCGGGCATCACACAGCCGAGCGGGTTCTGCAGGTTCGGCACGACCACCACGGCGCGAATGTCCGGATACGCGGTCAGCGCCACTTCGAGCGCCTCGATCGACAGGCCGGTCGTCGGGCTGGCCGGGATTTCGAGTGCGCGCAAGCCGAGGCTTTCGAGCAACTGGATCAGGCCGAAGAACGCTGGCGATTCGATCGCGATCGTGTCGCCGGGGCGCGCGACCGCACGCAACGCGAGATTCACCGCATCGACGCCGCCGCTCGTCGACATCACGTCGTCCGGCGTCAACGTCACGCCGTAAGACAACGCGCGCTTGGCCATCGTCTGCCGGAACTCGGGCGAACCGCCGACGGGCCCCGCATCGGTCAGCAAGGTGGGCTTGCGCCGCAACAACCGGATCGCGAGCGCCTGCAGGCGCTCGGCCGGATACAGCGTGGCCAGCGCGGACGCTCCGCCGAGATTCAGCGCATCGGGTGTCGCGTTGGCGCGGTCGATCACACGCGACACGCGCTCGTGCAGCCCCGCGAACGGCGGCTCGACGCTCAGCGGCGGCCCGTCGCTTTCCGGCAGCGTTTCGAGCGCGACTGCCGCGCGGCGCCGCACGAAGTAGCCGGAGCGCGGCTTCGCCTCGCACCAGCCCGTATCCTCGAGCCGCCGGAACGCCTGAATCGCGGTCGACAGACTCACGCCGTGCTGTGCCATGAACGCCCGCACCGACGGCATCCGGTCGCCGGGCGACAGCGTGCCGGCCGAGATGATGCGGCGGTAATGCTCGGCGAGCCGTTCGTAAAGCGGCTCGCCGTCCATCGGCAACGGTGGGCGGGATGAATCGGTGAAAGGCGTCATGCAGGCGATCGTGCCCGCGCGGCCGATGGCACGCCAGATACAGATTCCAGGGAAACCCACCGATACAGCGGCGCAAAATCGTCATCTGCACCGCAACAGATTCCCGTCCCCTGAATCTGTCGTGCCGGTGCCCGTTTCCCTAACCTGACTGCACGCTGTCGCCTCGCCGTCGCGAGGCCGCGCAATCGCGAAAGGGAATCGCCATGCGAACGCATCACATCCGGCTCGACGCCGGGCAAAGCCACTTTGCGTGGTTCGACAAGGGCAGTCAGGTGATCGTGCTGGACGGCGCGCTTGCGGTCACGCTGCGCCACGGCGGGCTCGACTGGCTGCCCGACGCGCCACAGCACATCCGCCGCTTGCTCGGCGAAGGGGAATGCCTGACGCTCGAGACAGCCGGCCACGTGGCGCTGTCGGCCGGTGGCGCGGGCGCGGTCAGCATGGCCGTCGTGGAACCGGCAAGCCGGAGCGGCTGGCTCGTGGCATGGCGCGCGATCCTGCGCCGGTTGTCCGGGAGGATGCGCGGCGGCCATCGTGTACACGAGCATTCGTGAAATGGAAACTTGCCGTGGCGTCATGGAGGAGCGTCACGCCGCGCCGCATCAGCCGATGGAAATCCGGCGCGATCCGGTGGGGCCGTGCTCATGCGGATCGACCGACCTTGACCACCGGCGCAACCGCCGCAGCGCGCCTCCGGCATGCGGCGGTCACCGCATCACCGCACGCTTCTGCGCCGTTCGAACCACTCGAAGATCGCCATCCCGGCCAGCATCGCGACGACGAACGCGATCCCCTTCGCCGACCCGAAGCCGATCGACACGATCGCGGGCCCCGGGCAGAACCCGGCGATCCCCCAGCCGATGCCGAACACGGCACTTCCGGCAACCAGGCGCACGGTGATCGCCCGCAGGGCCGGCAACTGCATCGGCAGGCCGAGCCATGACCGCGTCCGGCGCTTCGCCCATGCGAACGCGAACACGGCCACCCCGGTGGCGCCGGCCATCACGAACGCGAGCGATGGATCCCAGCGGCCCGCCAGGTCGAGAAAGCCGAGCACCTTCTGCGGATTGGCCATGCCCGACACGATGAGGCCGATGCCGAACAGCAGCCCCGCCAGAAACGCGAATCCTGCCTGCATGTCAGCCTCCCAGCACGTGCCGTCGCACGAATACGGTCGCGAAGCCCGCGACCATGAAGACCGCCGTCGCGACCACCGAACGCAGCGCGCCGCGCGACATCCCGCACACGCCGTGGCCGCTCGTGCAGCCTCCCGCGTACCGCGTGCCGATTCCGACCAGCAGCCCGGCCGCCACCAGTTCGAACCAGCCCGCATCGACCTGCGGCGTCAGGCTGTTCCCTGCGACGCGCATCGCAAGCGGTGCCGCGACCAGCCCGGCGACGAACGCGGCACGCCAGCCGCGCTCGCCGGCGCGTGCCGTGAGCAAGCCGCCGACGATGCCGCTGATGCCCGCAATCCGGCCGTTGAACGCGACGAGCCACGCGGCGGCAAGCCCGATCAGCACGCCGCCGGCCAGCGACAGCCACGGCGTGAAATGAAGCGCATCAAGCTGCATCGCGCCGCCCCTTCGCGGCCGGGCCGCAGAACTGTTCGTACAGCACGCCCATCACCGCGATCGCGGCGGGGCTGTCGAGCGAGTAGTGGATGTTCTTGCCGTCGCGGCGCGTGCGGACCAGCGCGTTGTCGCGCAACACGCCGAGCTGCTGGGACAGCGTCGGCTGACGGATGTCCAGCGCTGCCTCGAGATCGCTCACGCAGCGCTCACCCTGGGACAGCTCGCAGAGCAGCATCAACCGGTCGGGATTCGACAGCACCTTGAGCAGCGCGCAGGCCGATTCGGCGGCCGCGCGCATCTGGTCGGGTTCCGGAAACCCGGCGGAAAGATCGTCGTTCATCGGCACTGGGAGACAATTAAAAAATCAATATTATATTGATTTATATAATGTTGCATCTCCCTGTCTGCCGACGAGCGGCCTTGCGCCCTCCTTCACTCAGGCCCGCTCGCCCGCCATCGTCTTCGCGGCGGGCACGCGCGCCGCACCGGCACGAACCGCGCCGAGCGCGAGCACCGCGATCGCGGCGATCACGCACGGCGCCGCGACGACCCCAAACGCGGTCGACAACGGCACGCCCATCGCCAGCATCGCCCCGCCCGCCATCGATCCGACGACCGAGCCGCCACGGCCGATCCCGTTCGCCCAACTCACACCGGTGGTGCGGCACTCGGTCGGATAGAACGCGGCCGACAGCGCATTCGCGCCGACCTGTGAACCCGACACGCAGAAACCGGCCGCGAACACGGCGAGCGCGGCGCCCCACGGCGACGCGGCAACCACACCGATCGCCGCGACGAACACGCCGGCCGCCGCGTAGCTGCAGGCCAGGACGCGATGCGGGTCGAAACGGTCCATCAGCCAGCCGAGGACGATCGCGCCGAGCGTGCCGCCGACCTGGAACATCGCGGTCACGTGCGCGGCCGTCCGCAGCGTCGCGCCGGTCGTGCGCAGCAGCGTCGGCAGCCAGCTGGACAGCAGGTAGATGACCAGCAGGCTCATGAAGAACGTGAGCCACAGCAGCAGCGTGCCGCGCAACAGGTCGGGGCCGAACAGGCGGCCAAGCGGCGATCCGGCCGGCTTGCCGGCGGGCGCGGTGAACGACGCGTTCGCAAGCCGGGGATCCGGCGCAATGCGGCCCAGCATCGCTGCGATCCGCGCGGAAGGTGCGTGTCGATTGACCATATAGCGCACCGATTCCGGCAGCCGCCACGCAAGCACCGGCAGGAGCAGCAGCGGCGCCGCGCCGCCGACGACGAGCACCGCACGCCAGCCGTGGTGCTCGATCAGCGCAGCGGCCGCGAGCCCGCCGAGCGCGGAGCCGATCGTGAAGCCGCAGAACATCGTCGTCACCAGCAGCGAACGGCGCCGGGCCGGGCAGTACTCGGACGTCAGCGTGATCGCATTGGGCATCGCGCCGCCGAGCCCGAGCCCGGTCACGAAACGCCACGCGATCAGCTCGGTCAGGCCGCCCGCGCTCGCCGACGCGGCACTCGCGATGCCGAAGCACGCGACGCATGCGAGCAGCAGGCGCTTGCGGCCGAACCGGTCGCCGAACGGCCCGAACACGAGCGCGCCGGCCATCAGCCCCGCGAGCCCCGCGCCGAACACCGGGGCGAGCTGCGCGGGCGACAGGCCCCATTCCGCGCGAATGACGGGGGCGATGAAACCGATCGAAGCGGTATCGAAACCGTCGATCGCGACGATCAGGAAGCACAGGACGACGATCGCGGCCTGAAAAGGCGCAACGCGATGCCGGTCGATCCATTCGCTGACGTCGATGGACAGCGTATCGGTCATGGTGATGTCTCCTCCAGGAAGGCGGTCGCGCGTCGTGTCGTTGAATTGCGCGCCGCCGGAATCGGGCTCGTCGAGCTGCGTCACGCAGCCGGCGTCAGGCAGTCCTCCGCGCGCCAGCCGTGCAGCCAGTCGAGCGCGTCGTAGAACTGCGCCTGCGTACGGCCGACCCAGAGCCCGTTGCGCACCAGCCGCTCGACGCCCTTCGCGTGATAGACCCGCCCCATCTCGCGCGCCGAATACAGCACGCGCGCGGTGCGCGGAATCCGCACGCGTTCGTACAGCGCGAACGCGGCCTCGAAATCGCCGTCGGCCTGAGCGACGGCCGCACCGAGCGTCACCGCGTCCTCGAGCGCCTGGCACGCGCCCTGCGCAATGTATTGCGTCATCGGATGCGCGGCGTCGCCGAGCACCGTCGCGCGGCCCTCGCTCCAGCGCTCGACCGGATCGCGGTCCGCGGTCGCCCAGCGTTTCCACGACGTCGGCCGGTCGAGCATCTGCTTCGGCAGCGGATGAATGCCGTCGAAGTACGACAGCACCTCTTCCTTGCTGCCCTCGCGCACGTCCCAGGTTTCCTGCTCGCGGCTGTGGAACGTGACGACGAGGTTGTACTGCCGCCCGCCGCGCAGCGGATAGTGGACGAGATGGCAATGCGGGCCGGCCCACACGACCGGCGCATTGATCTGCAGATCCTTCGGCATGTTGTCGACGTCGACCACCGCGCGATACACGACGTGGCCCGTCACGCGATGCGCATCGCCGATCAGCGCGTGGCGGATCGCGGATTTCACGCCGTCGCAGCCGATCACCGCATCGGCGCGATAACGTTCGCCGTGCTGGTCGGTCACGGTCACGCCGTTGCCGTCCTGCTCGAACCCGCACACCTGCGTGCTCGTCCGGAACTCGATCAGCGGATGGTCCTTGACCGCCTCGTAGATCGACAGGTGAATGTCCGCTCGATGAATCACCGCATACGGATTGCCGAAGCGCTCGCGGTACGCGGCGCCCGTATCGATGCGCGCGACCTCGCGCGCATCGACCGCATCCATCAGTTGCAGCCAGTCGGTGAACACGGCCCGGCTGCGCGCGGCCTCGCCGACACCCAGCGCATCGAGCGCGTTGAACGCGTTCGCCGCGAGCTGAATCCCCGCGCCGATCTCTCCGATCTGCTCCGCCTGTTCGAGCAGCTTCACGCGGATGCCCTGGCGTGCGAGCGCGAGCGCTGCCGCGAGCCCGCCGATGCCGCCGCCGATCACCAGCACGCGCCGGCCGTTGTCTTGTGTCTCGCCCATCTTTGTCTCCTGCTTCGTGTTACGCGACGTAATCCGGTTGCCGCTGCGGCTGCGCCGCGTCGAACGCCGGCTCGTGCCGTGCGTATTCGTACACCGCGAGGCTGCGGGGATACGCGCTCAGGTCGCAATCCATCCGCAGCGCGTTCGCGACCTGCGGCACGAGGCACACGTCGGCCAGCGTCGGCGCGTCGCCGAAGCACCACGGGCCCTCGTCCGCGCGCGCGAGCAGCCGCTCGACGCCGGCCATCCCTTCCGCGACCCAGTGCCGGTACCACGCGGTCTTCTGCTGCGGCGTGATCTTCAGCTCGCTGTCGAGATAGCGCAGCACGCGCAGGTTGTTGATCGGATGGATGTCGCAGGCGATCAGCGCCGCGAGTTCCAGCACGCGCGCACGATGTCGCAGTTCGAGCGGAATCAGTCGCGGCGCCGGCTGGATCTGGTCGAGGTAATCGACGATCGCGAGCGACTGGCCGAGACCGAAATCGCCGTCGACCAGCGCCGGCACTGCCGCGGACGGGTTCACATTCGCGACGTAGGCCGCGTCGCGATGCTCGCCGGTGCGGATGTTCACCGGCAGCGTGTCGTAGGGCAGCCCTTTCAGCGCGAGCGCGATGCGCACCCGGTAGGAGGTCGAACTGTTGAAGAAGCTATGCAGTTGCACGATGTCGCCTTTCGGGGAAGATGCGTCAGACCACGCGCACGGCCAGTTCGCCGAGCCGCTCGACGCCGACCTTCATCACGTCGCCCGCGACCACCGCGCCGACACCTTCCGGCGTGCCCGTGAAGATCACGTCGCCCGGTTCGAGGCGGAAGAATTTCGACAGGTCGGCCACCGTTTCCGCGACCGACCAGATCAGGTGCGACACGTCGCTTTTCTGCTTCGTCGTGCCGTTGACGGTCAGCCACAGGCCGCCCTGTTCGAAATGGCCGACGTCGCTCGCCGGATGCACGGGGCCAATCGGCGCCGAGCGGTCGAACGCCTTGCCGATCTCCCACGGCCGGCCCATTTCGCGCATCTTCATCTGCAGGTCGCGACGCGTCATGTCGAGGCCGACCGCGTAACCCCACACGTGTTCGAGCGCGCGTTCGAGCGGAATGTCCGCCCCGCCCTTGCCGATCACCGCGACGAGTTCGGCTTCGTAGTGATAGTTCTGCGTCTGCGACGGATACGCGAGATCGAGCGTTTCGCCGTACGCGACCGGCACGATCGAATCGGCCGGCTTGCAGAAGAAGAACGGCGGCTCGCGATCGGGATCGAAGCCCATTTCACGCGCGTGGGCCGCGTAGTTGCGGCCAACACAATAGACGCGGCGTACCGCAAACCGGGCATCGCTGCGGGCGACGGGGAGCGCCACGGGCGCTTCGGGCGGAAAAACGAAAGTCATCAATGGCTCCAGCGTAAACATGAATGAAGGGGTCGCGCCGCGCCAGCGGCGCGCGGAAAACGGAATCCTTGAACGCTGCCGGCGTCAGTCGCGCGCTTCGCGCAGCAGGTTCAGCGCGGACAGCACGGGCCGGTCGGAATAGCTGAACAGCACGCTGTCGGACGACGCCGACAGCCGCACCGGCTCCCACGACGGCACGACGAAGATGTCGTGCGGCTCGAATTCGAATGCGTTGCCGCCGATGAACGCGGTGCCGCTGCCCTCGACGACGCAGTAGATCGTCGCGTCGGTGCTGCGGTACGTGCGGCCGTCGAAACCGGCGGGCAGGAACTGCATGAAGGTGGCGATCGTCGGCATCGGCCAGCCGCCCGTCGCGGGGTTCACATAACGCAGCTTCACGCCGTCCCACGCATCGAGTTCGCCGTTCCGGTACAGCACGTCGAGCGCCTCGCGGGTGCGTGCGTACGGATAACTGAACACCGGCGACGTCGGATCGCTCGCGCGATGCCGCACCGGCACCATGTTGTGACCGAAGCGGGCGAGGCTGTCGCCTTCCGGGCGATTCACGGGCTGCACGGCTTCCGGGTAGTTCTCCGCGAAGCCTGCGTCGAGGTGCGCGACGAGCGGAATGTCGAGCCCGTCGAGCCACACGACCGGCTCGCCGCCCGCTTCCTCCGACGGGTTGCCGTGGTCGTGCCACGCCCACGACGGCGTGATGATGAAGTCGCCCGGATGCATCGTCGTGCGCTCGCCGTTCACGGCCGTCCACGCGCCGCGCCCTTCGACGATGAAGCGCAGCGCCGACTGCGTATGCCGGTGGCTCGGCGCGATCTCGCCGGGCAGGATCAGCTGCAGCCCCGCGTACAGGCTCGGCGTCATGCTCGACTTGCCGGGCAGCCCGGGGTTCTCCAGCACCAGCACGCGGCGCACGGCTTCTTCCGCGCTGATCACGCTGCCGGCCTGCATCACGAGGTCGCGCACCTGCGCGTACTTCCAGATCGCGGCCTGCGCGGCCGGCTGCGGGGTTTTCGGCACGAGGTTGTGCAGCGATTCCCACAGCGGTGCCAGGCGTTGCTCGGCGATCCGTGCGTAGTAGGCGGCGCGCGACGCGTCCGGATGGGTCGTCATGATGTCTCCTGGAGTCGGCCGATCGGCGTCGGCGCTATGTCGGGTCGGGGACCGTACTGCAGTCCGTCAGCAGATTTATATTCGACCCAGACATACCCGGTAAAATGGTCAAATCATCTAATCCATATCATTCTGGATATACCTTCTAGCGACGAGGCATGCGATGGACTGGACCCACCGGCTGCGACTGCGGCATCTGCAGGTACTGTTGAGCCTTGCCGGCACCGGCAACCTGAGCCAGTCGGCGGTGACGCTCGCGACCACGCAGCCCGCGCTGTCGAAATGGCTGAAGGAACTGGAAGAGGACGTCGGGCTGCCGCTGTTCGAACGGCATGCGCGCGGGCTGCGGCCGACCTCCTACGGCGAAGCGCTGATCGAGCATGCGCGCCGCGTCGAAGCGCAGCTCGACGTCGCGCGCGACGACATGGCCGCGTTGCGGGAAGGCGGCAGCGGCCTCGTGACGATCGGCACGTCAGGCGTCGCGGCGGCCGACACGGTGCCGCTCGCGGTGTCGCAACTGCTCAAACGGATGCCGCGCGCGCAGGTGCGGCTCACCGAAAGCACGATGAACCAGCTGATGCCGCAGCTCGCGCGCAGCGAACTGGACATCGTCGTGGGCCGCTCGGGGTCGACATCCGTCGATCCGCTGCTGCATGCCGAAGCGCTGTATGTCGATCCGGTCGTGTTCGTCGCGCGGCCCGGTCACGCGCTCGCCGGTGCGGCGTCGGTCGGCTGGGACGACGTGCTCGCCTGTTCGTGGATCGTGTGGCCGTCGGGCACGCCCGTGCACAACGCGCTCGAGACCGCGCTGACGGCCGCCGGCCGCGTTCGGCCGCCCCACTGTGTCGAATCGAATTCGTCGATCCTCAACCTCACGCTGCTGAACAACACCGACCTGCTCGGTGTCGCGTCGTATCGTGCCGCGCAGCGCTTCGCGCAATTGAACGCGATCCGGATCCTGCCGATGCAGCTCCAAGGCCAGGGCGCGGTGTCGATGTACTGGCACCCCGACAGTGCGAATCGCGCGGCGGTGGCCGCGACGATCGAGTGCCTGCGCGCCTGTGCGGCGCCGCAGGTGGGCGGATGGGAGAAAGTGACGGCGGAATGAATGACGCGGCCCGGTGTCAACCGGGCCGCGATGTTGCGATGTTGCGATGTTGCGATGTTGCGATTCCGTAATTCCGCGATGCGTCACGCGCCGTCGCAGGAGGCCGTGCCGTCCAGCATAAGCGTACCGACCCGCGCGGGCACGAGCGGCGTGCGCGGTACCGGCGGCGTCCAGCCGAACAACGCCTGCGCAGCCGCACCGCACACGCGGCCCTGGCATGCGCCCATCCCGCAACGCGACTGCAGTTTCGCGGCCGTCCAGCCCGGCGCTTGCGCGACTGCCTCGAAACGCACGTCTTCGCAGCGACACAGCAGCGTATCGGGCCGCGCCAGCCGGCGGATCGGTTCGCGGATCGCAAACCGCTCGCGCACGGCGTCCGCGAACGCCTGCCAGTGCGCGCGCCGCTCGACGAGCGCCGCCAGCGGCGCCGTCTGCCCGGTTGCCGCATGGCCGGCAATCTCGCCTTCGACCATCGCCAGTTCGCTGCCGCCGACACCCGTGCACTCGCCGGCCGCCAACACCCCGTCGCAGCTCGTACGCTGGTGCGCATCGACCGCGACCGCGCCGTTGTCGATCCGGCAACCGAGATGGCTCGGCAGCACCGTATTCGGCACGAGGCCGAAACCGCACGCGAGCCGGTCGCAGTCGACGTCGAACTCGCGGTCGCCGTGCCGGATCCGCACGCGTTCGAGCCGCTTGTCGCCAAACGCCTCGACGACGTGCGCATCGGCCCGGTACGCAGCCGTGACGAGCTTCGCGGCCTGCGCGAACTTCGACGGCCAGCGCCACAGCCCGGCGCCGAAGCCGGCCACATCGCCCCAGCCTGCCTGTTCGAGCACGTGCGACACGCGCGCACCGGCCTGGCGGGCCGTCGCCGCGCTCGCCAGCAGCAGCGGCCCGCTGCCCGCGATCACCGTGCGCTGTCCGCGCACGTCGAGGCCGTACTTGACCAGCGCCTGCAGGCCGCCCGCACCGGTGACGCCCGGCAGCGTCCAGCCCGGAAACGGCAGCAGCAGTTCGCGTGCGCCGCAGCAGAGAATCAGCGTCCGGAAATCGAGCAGCAGCCCGCGTTCGTCGTCTTCGAGCAGCAGCGTGCCCGGCTGCGTTTCGGCGACGATGCGCGTCGCCGCGAGATGCGTGACGTTCGGCTGCCGCAATACGGCGAGCCGCTCGGTGGCGACCGGCGCGGGCGTGGCCGCTGCGCCCTGCCGCCAGATCTGCCCGCCCGCGCGCGGGTTGTCGTCGACGATCGCCACCGTCGCACCACTTCGTGCGGCGGCCCGCGCGGCCGACAGCCCCGCCGGGCCCGCGCCGACGATCGCGATGTCGACGCTCAGTCGTTCCTGTTTCATCGCGTGCGCTCCACCTGCATGCCGTCGCGGCACAGCGTCTGACACGCTAGCCGACGGCGGCCGTCGATCGTCATCCGGCATTCCTGGCAGATGCCCATCCCGCAAAACGGCGCGCGCGCCGCGCCCGTGCACGACACGCGGGTCGTGTCGTCGCCGCTCGCCGCGACGGCGGCCGCGACGGTCGCGCCGTCGGCCACCGTCAGCGCGCGGCCGTCCAGATGAATGATCATGTCAGCCTCCGCCGGGCCGCCCCAAGGAGGCTGACGGCCCCCTCGGGGGGCAGCGAACGAAGTGAGCGTGGGGGTCGTTTCATGTCAGCGCTCCGGCTACGAGGGACGCGCTCAGGAAGCGTCCCGGCAAATACGGTTCGATATCGATGGGCGGCCGCTCGCCGGCCATCAGCGAGGCGACGAGCCGCGCGCTGCCCGGCGCGGTCGTCACGCCGAGCCCTTCGTGCCCGACCGCGAGCCACACGCCCGGCCGTGCCGGGTGCTCGCCGAGCAGCGGCAGGCCGTCGGGGCTCGCGGAACGGAACCCCGTCCATGCGCGAATGCCGTTCAGGTCGGTCAGGTCCGGCAGATAGCCCACCGCGCGGCGCAGCATGCGCGCGAGCACGGGCGGCTCGACTTGCGCGTCCTCGGTATCGAACTGGCGCGACGAGCCGATCAGCAACTGGCCGGTCGGCCGCGGCTGCACGTTGAACGCGACCGACGTGCCGTCGCTCGCATGCGCGCTCGCCGCATAACCCAGCTCGACGAGCTGGTGCGACACCTGGCCCGGATAGCGGTCGGTAATCAGCAGATGGCCCTTTTTCGGGCGCAGCGGCAGTTCGGGCAGCAGCGTGCGCGCCGCAACGCCGTTCGCGACGACCACCCGCTCCGCGCGCAGCGTGTCGCCGCTGGCGAGCGTCACGCTCGGGCCGTCGACCGCGACGGCGCGGTCGCGCCGCAGCGTGATGCGCGGCGCGCGCTGCAGCAGCCAGTTCGCGGTGACGGGCGCATAGAGGATCGCGTCGCCCGGAATCTTCAGCGCACCGCCGAGGCCCGCGCGCAACATCGGCTCCAGTTGCGCGAGCGCCGCCGCGTCGACCAGTTCGCCGGTCACGCCGTGCGCGGCGAGCGCCGCCTGCTTCGCTCGCGCGAGATCCATCTCGTGCGCATCGGCCGCGAGCCACAGCGTGCCGCAGTTGCGGTACGCGCAGCCTTCGGGCATCTCGCCGCTCAGCGCGCGCCACAGTTCGATCGAGTAATGGCTCAGCGCGAGTTCGGCCGCGTTGTCGTCCATCGCGACGAGGTGCCCCATGCCCGCGCCGGTCGCCCCGCCGCTCGCGTCGTCGACGACGAGCACGCGCAGCCCGCGCTGCGCGAGTTCGTGCGCGCACGCGGCGCCGACGATGCCGGCGCCGATCACGACGACATCCGTCTTCGCGTCGCTCACGGCGCGATACCCCAGCCGAACGGATCGTCTTCCTCGATCAGGAGCGTCGCTTCCGCGCTCAGGTGCGCACTGCCGCGGATCGTCGGCACGATCCCGCCGTCGGCTTCTTCGTAGCTCGCGTGGAACACGCTGCCGATCACGCTCGCCTGCCGCCACACGACGCCCGGCGCGAGCTTGCCGTCGGCCGCGAGGCACGCGAGCTTCGCGCTCGTGCCGGTGCCGCACGGCGAACGGTCGTACGCGAGGCCCGGGCACAGCACGAAGCTGCGGCTGTCGTGCTCGGGATCGTCGGCGAACAGCTCGATGTGGTCGATCTCGCCGCCGTTCGCGCCGGTGATGCCCGCACGTTCGAGCCCTTCGCGCACGGCCGACGCATACGCGGTGAGCGCCGCGACGTTGTCGCCGGCGACGCGCTGCCCGTGGTCGCTGATCAGGAAGAACCAGTTGCCGCCCCACGCGATGTCGCCCTTCACGGGGCCGTAACCCGGCACGTCGAGCGCGACGCCCTTCGCATGGCGATACGCGGGCACGTTGCGCACGCTGACCGACAGGTCGTCGTGCAGCGTCGCCTCGACGGTACCGACCGGCGTTTCGATCCGGTGCACGCCGGGCGCGATGCGCCCCATGTGGTGCAGCGTGCGCACGACGCCGATCGTGCCGTGTCCGCACATCCCGAGATAGCCGCTATTGTTGAAGAAGATCACGCCGGCCGCCGCATCGGGCGACACGGGCTCGCACAGCAGCGCGCCGACCAGCACGTCGCTGCCGCGCGGCTCGAGGATGCATGCGGTGCGGTAGCGGTCGTGCTCGCGCGCGAGCACGTCGCGGCGCTCGGCCATCGTGCCGCTGCCGAGCGCGGGGAAGCCGGACACGACGAGCCGAGTGGGTTCGCCGCCCGTGTGCGAATCGATGATCTGGATGCGCTTCATCATGAGCCGTCCGAAGTGGGGAAAGGAGCATAGCTTCCTCCGTCGCGCGTCCGTCCGCTTGTGGCTTTTCGATGAGGACGACGACGAAATCGGCATAGTGCGAGGCACCCTTCGCGCCCCTGCCGGCCGCTGTGCCGATTTCGTCATTTTGCTCCGCGATACGACTCAAGCGTGATGGGCATTTGCGCGGCGATACTGGTTGCCACACCGACACACCCGTCGGCCGACCGATACGAACGTAGGAGATTTCAGTGAGCCGCAAAGCCATTCAATGGACCGGGGTTTTCCCGGCCGTCAGCACCCAGTTCAAGCCGGATTTTTCCCTCGACATCGACGCCACGCACCGCGTGGTGAAGAACCTGGTGAACGACGGCGTGTCGGGCCTCGTGGTCTGCGGCACGGTCGGCGAAAACACGTCGCTGTCGACGAGCGAGAAACTCCAGGTGATCGAGGCCGCCCGCGACGCGGCAGGCGGCAAGATTCCGGTGATCGCCGGCATCGCCGAATTCACGACCGAATTCGCGCGCAACACGGTGCGTGAAGCGCAGCGCGTCGGCGTCGACGGCGTGATGGTGATGCCCGCGCTGGTCTACTCGGCCAAGCCGCACGAAACCGCCGCGCACTTCCGCGCGGTCGCGACGAGCACCGACCTGCCGGTGATGGTCTACAACAACCCGCCGATCTACAAGAACGACGTGACGCCCGACGTGCTGATCGCGCTGCAGGATTGCGAGAACATCGTCTGCTTCAAGGATTCGTCGGGCGATACGCGCCGCTTCATCGACCTGCGCAACGCGGTCGGCGATCGCTTCGTGCTGTTCGCGGGCCTCGACGACGTCGTGGTCGAGAGCATCGCCGTCGGCGCCGAAGGCTGGGTGTCGGGCATGTCGAATGCGTTCCCGAAGGAAGGCGAGACGCTGTTCCGCCTCGCCAAGCAAAAGCGTTTCGACGAAGCGCTCGCGCTGTACCGCTGGTTCATGCCGCTGCTGCACCTCGACGCGCGCCCCGACCTCGTGCAGTGCATCAAGCTGTGCGAAGAGCTGGTCGGCCGCGGCAGCGCGATCACGCGCCCGCCGCGCCTCGCGTTGCAGGGCGACACGCTCGCGGAAGTGAAGGCCATCGTCGCGAAGGCGCTCGAAACGCGCCCGGCGCTGCCCGACGTCGGTCTCTGATCGACTTCCCCAGCGGCGGCTTGCAGGCTTTCCCCCTGCGCGCCGCCGTCTCCGGTCCGGCATGGCCTGCAGGCCCGTTCGCCCCGGCGCCCGCCTGCGCCGCGCGTGAACGGCCCGCGGCCCGCCCCGGTCGTTCGAACCGGGCGACGCCGGCCGGCAGGCGTGCGCCGCTGCTCCGTCGGAGCGCGGCGCATTCGACGCCTGCACCGCCATTCCCCCAGGAGACAAGCCCATGCCAGGCCAAGGCAACGCACACCCGTCTGTCCCGCTTTCCCGTTCCGCGCACCCCGACGCGGGTCACGGCAAGTTCAAGAAACAGCTGTCGCTGACCGATCTCACGTTCATCGGTCTCGGCGCCATTTTCGGTTCGGGGTGGCTGTTCGCCGCGAGTCACGTGTCGACGATCGCGGGCCCGGCCGGCATCTTCTCGTGGCTGCTCGGCGGCTTCGCGGTGCTGCTGCTCGGCATCGTCTACTGCGAACTCGGCGCCGCGCTGCCGCGCGCGGGCGGCGTGGTCCGCTACCCGGTGTTCTCGCACGGCCCGCTGCTCGGCTACCTGATGGGCTTCATCACGTTGATCGCCTTTTCGAGCCTGATCGCGATCGAAGTCGTCGCCGCGCGCCAGTACGCGGCCGCGTGGTTTCCGGGCCTGACGGTCGAAGGATCGAGCGACCCGACGACGATCGGCTGGCTCGTGCAGGCCGCGCTGCTGTGCTTCTTCTTTTACCTGAACTATTCGAGCGTGAAGACGTTCGCGAAGGCGAACAACATCATCAGCGTCTTCAAGTTCATCGTGCCGCTCGCGGTGATCGGCGTGCTGTTCACGTTCTTCAAGCCCGCGAACCTGACCGTGCACGGCTTCGCGCCGTTCGGCATGCCGGGCATCGAGATGGCCGTGTCCGCCGGCGGCATCATCTTCGCGTACCTCGGGCTCACGCCGATCGTGTCGGTCGCGAGCGAGGTGCGCAATCCGCAGCGCACGATCCCGATCGCGCTGATCCTGTCGATCCTGCTGTCGACGCTGATCTACGTGCTGCTGCAGCTCGCGTTCATCGGCAGCATCCCCACCGCGATGCTCGCCGGCGGCTGGCACGACATCAGCAAGGCGTTCACGCTGCCGTACCGCGACATCGCGCTGGCACTCGGCGTCGGCTGGCTCGCGGTGATGGTCGTCGCGGACGCGATGATCTCGCCGAGCGGCTGCGGCAACATCTACATGAATGCGACGCCGCGCGTGGTCTACGGCTGGGCGAAGACGGGCACCTTCTTCAAGGTGTTCACGCGCGTCGACGAAGCGTCGGGCATCCCGCGCGCGGGCCTGTGGCTCACGTTCGGCCTCGCGATCTTCTGGACGATGCCGTTTCCGTCGTGGGAAGCGCTGATCAACATCGTGTCGGCCGCGCTGGTGCTGAGTTATGCGGTCGCGCCGGTCTCGGTTGCCGCACTGCGCCGCACCGCGCCCGACCTGCCGCGGCCGTTCCGCGCGAGCGCGTTCGGCATCACCGGCCCCGCATCGTTCGTGATCGCCGCGCTGATCGTCTACTGGTCGGGCTGGAGCACGGTGTCCTGGCTGCTCGGCCTGCAGATCGTGATGTTCGTCATCTATCTCGCGTGCCGCCGCTGGGTGCCGACCGCGCACCTGAGCCTCGCCGAGCAGGTGCGCTCGTCCGCGTGGCTGATCGCGTTTTATGCCGCGATGATCGTGCTGTCGTATCTCGGCGGCTTCGGCGGCACGGGCCGGCTCGCCCATCCGTACGACACGGTCGTCGTCGCGGCCGTCGCGCTCGTCATCTACTACTGGGGGGCGAATACCGGCGTCCGTTCCGGCAAGCTGCAGCTCGACGACGACGAGGACTGACGCGCCCCCGCCGTTTCCCATGATCCCTTCGGCCGGGCGCCCCACGCCCGGCCCCTGTTTTTTTCCGAGGAAAACCATGCAACTCACAGGTCAGCTCCTGATCGGCCAGTCCGCCGTCGCCGGACAGAACGGCACCCTCCACGCGATCGCCGCCGCCACCGGCGAACGGCTCGAGCCCGCCTTCGGCGGCGCGAGCCTGCACGACCTGGAGACGGCCTGCGCGCTCGCCGACGACGCGTTCGACATCTATCGCGAAACGTCGCTCGAAGTACGGGCAGCGTTTCTCGACGCGATCGGCCGCCACATCATGGCGCTCGGCGACGACCTGATCGAGCGCTGCGTCGTCGAAACAGGCCTGCCGCGCGCGCGCATCGAAGGCGAGCGCGGCCGCACGGTCGGCCAGCTCGCGCTGTTCGCGTCGCTCGTGCGCGACGGCGGCTTTCTCGACGCGCGGATCGATCCGGCGCGCCCCGAACGCAAGCCGCTGCCGCGCGTCGACCTGCGCCTGCGCAACGTCGCGGTCGGGCCGGTCGCCGTGTTCGGCGCGTCGAATTTCCCGCTCGCGTTCTCGGTCGCCGGCGGCGATACGGCGTCGGCGCTCGCGGCCGGCTGCCCGGTGATCGTCAAGGCACATTCGGCGCATCCCGGTACGTCGGAACTCGTCGGCCGCGCGATCCAGCAGGCCGCGCGCGAATGCGGGATGCCGGCCGGCGTGTTCTCGCTGCTGTTCGACGCATCGCGCGAGATCGGCCAGGCGCTCGTCGCCGATCCGCGCATCAAGGCCGTCGGTTTCACCGGCTCGCGCCGCGGCGGCGTCGCGCTGATGCACATCGCGGCTGCGCGCCCCGAGCCGATTCCCGTCTACGCGGAAATGAGCTCGATCAATCCCGTGCTGCTGTTTCCCGCCGCGCTCGACGCGCGCCACGACACGATCGCGCCGCAGTTCGTCGCATCGCTCACGCTCGGCGCCGGCCAGTTCTGCACGAATCCGGGCCTCGTGCTCGCGGTCGACGGGCCCGCGCTGCGCGCGTTCGAAGCTGCGGCGGCCGATGCCGTGCGCGCGGCAGCCGCGCAAACGATGCTGACACCGCACATCCACGCGAGCTACGCGCAAGGCGTCGCGGCGCTGCGCGGGCACGATGCGGTCGAACGGCTGGCGGAAGGCGTCGAGGGCGGTCGCTACCAGGCCCGCGCGGCACTGTTCGCGACGTCGGCCGACGCGTTCATCGCACGCCCCGAACTGCGCGAAGAAGTGTTCGGCCCCGCTTCGCTGATCGTGCGCTGCGCGGACGCCGACACGCTGCATCGCGTGCTGAAGTCGCTCGAAGGCCAGCTGACGATCGCCGCGCATCTCGCCGATGGCGACGCAGCGCTGTTCGCCGCGCTGCGCCCGACGCTCGAGCGCAAGGCCGGCCGCATTCTCGTCAACGGCTTCGGCACGGGCGTCGAGGTCGGCCATGCGATGGTGCACGGCGGCCCGTTCCCGGCGACGTCCGACACGCGCACGACGTCCGTCGGCGCGCGTGCGATCGAGCGCTTCCTGCGCCCCGTGTCGTATCAGGACCTGCCGGATGCGTTGCTGCCGGACGCGATCCGCAACGGCAATCCGCTGAACGTGCCGCAGCGCATCGACGGCGTGCCCGCGCCGCGCGAGGTGAACCATGTCTGAGCAAACCGCCGAAGTCGTCCTGTCGCTCGATGAAGTCCACGCGCTCGCGCTGCGCGTGCTGACGCACCACGGCATGTCCGACGCTCATGCCCGGGCCATCGCCAACGTGATCACGCAGGGCCAGCGCGACGAATGCCATTCGCATGGCGTGTACCGGCTGCTCGTCTGCGTGCGTTCGCTGAAGAAGGGCAAGGTCGATCCGCAAGCCGTGCCGACGCTGCGCCGGCTGTCGTCGTCGATCGTCGCGGTCGACGCGCATCGCGGCTTCTCGCTGCTGAGCTTCGAAACGGGCCTGCCGGTGCTCGTCGAGATGGCGAAACAGCACGGCATCGCCGCGATGACGATCAACCATTGCTACCACTTCTCCGCGTTGTGGCCGGAAGTCGAGGCGATCGCGGCCGAGGGGCTGGTCGGCATCGCGATGAATCCGAGCCATAGCTGGGTCGCGCCGGAAGGCGGCAGGGAGCCCGTGTTCGGCACGAACCCGATCGCGTTCGCGTGGCCGCGCCCGGGCGGCGTGCCGTTCGTGTTCGACTTCGCGACGAGCGCGATCGCACGCGGCGACATCGAGCTGCATGCGAAGCAAGGCAAGGCGATCCCCCCGGAATGGGCGATCGACGCCGATGGCCGGCCGACCACCGATCCGAAGGCCGCGCTGCAGGGCGCGATGCGCACGTTCGGCGGTCACAAGGGGTCGGCGCTCGCGGCGATGGTCGAGTTGCTCGGCGGCGCGCTGATCGGCGACATGACGAGCCGCGAGTCGATGGACTTCGACGAAGGCGTCGGCGCGACGCCGTGCCATGGCGAACTCGTGATCGCCTTCGACCCGAAGGTGTTCCTCGGCGACGATCTCGACACGGGGCTCGCGCGCGGCGAGCGGATGTTCGAATCGATCGTCGCGCAGGGCGCGCGGCTGCCGTCGCAACGGCGCTTCGACGCCCGCGCGCGCAGCATCGCGAACGGCGTGCGGATTCCGAAGGCGCTGTACGACGAGATCCTGACGCTGCTCGACTGATCGCCCGCGCACGGGGCCGGATCGCGCGGCGATCACCGATCGATGCGCGGCCCGGCACCTCCCCGCCCGGTCGCGCGGCCGTTCCGCGGCCTTCGGCACGTTTTACGCCGGGCATGCCTGCGGCGCCGGTTGCCGGCCCCGCGGGCGCCACGCCCGCGGCGGCTGTGGGATAATCGCCGGGTTTGCCCAGGGCGCAGCTCAAGAGGTTGTTCGCACGGGCGCGAGAGAGGCCCTTATTCCCCGTGCCTCCACCCTTTTCCCGCGATATTTCTTCAGCAACGACAATGCCCACTTACCGTTCCAAAACTTCCACCGCCGGCCGCAACATGGCGGGTGCGCGCTCGCTCTGGCGCGCCACCGGCATGAAAGACGACGATTTCTCGAAGCCGATCATCGCGGTCGTCAACTCGTTCACCCAGTTCGTGCCCGGGCACGTGCACCTGAAGGATCTCGGCCAGCTCGTCGCGCGGGAGATCGAGGCTGCCGGCGGCGTCGCGAAGGAATTCAACACGATCGCGGTCGACGACGGCATCGCAATGGGCCATGACGGCATGCTGTATTCGCTGCCGAGCCGCGACATCATCGCGGATTCGGTCGAATACATGGTGAACGCGCACTGCGCGGACGCGATGGTCTGCATCTCGAACTGCGACAAGATCACGCCGGGGATGCTGATGGCCGCGATGCGCCTGAACATCCCGGTGATCTTCGTGTCGGGCGGCCCGATGGAAGCCGGCAAGACGCGCCTCGCGAACCCGGTCACCAAGACCGTCGAACTGAAGAAGCTCGACCTCGTCGACGCGATGGTGATCGCGGCCGACCCGTCGTATTCGGACGCCGACGTCGCCGAAGTCGAACGCTCGGCCTGCCCGACCTGCGGTTCGTGCTCGGGGATGTTCACCGCGAACTCGATGAACTGCCTGACCGAAGCGCTCGGCCTGTCGCTGCCCGGCAACGGCACCGTGGTGGCCACGCACGCCGATCGCGAGCAGCTGTTCAAGCGCGCCGGCCGCCGGATCGTCGAGCTCACCCGCCAGCACTACGAGCAGGACGACGAACGCGTGCTGCCGCGCTCGGTGGGCTTCAAGGCGTTCGAGAACGCCATGACGCTCGACATCGCGATGGGCGGTTCGACCAACACGATCCTGCACCTGCTGGCGATCGCGCAGGAAGCCGGCATCGACTTCACGATGAAGGACATCGACCGCCTGTCGCGCGTCGTGCCGCAGCTGTGCAAGGTCGCGCCGAACACGAACAAGTACCACATCGAGGACGTGCACCGCGCAGGCGGCATCATGGCGATCCTGGGCGAGCTCGACCGCGCCGGCAAGCTGCACACCGACGTGCCGACCGTGCACGCGCCGTCGCTGAAGGATGCGCTCGACCAGTGGGACATCGTCCGCACGCAGGACGATGCGGTCCGCACGTTCTACCTGGCCGGTCCGGCCGGCATCCCTACGCAGGTCGCGTTCAGCCAGGACACGCGCTGGCCGAGCCTCGACCTCGACCGCGCGGAAGGCTGCATCCGCTCGTACGAGCATGCGTTCTCGAAGGAAGGCGGCCTCGCCGTGCTGACGGGCAACATCGCGCTCGACGGTTGCGTGGTGAAGACGGCCGGCGTCGACGAGAGCATCCACGTGTTCGAAGGCTCGGCTCACGTGACCGAATCGCAGGATGAAGCGGTCGAGAACATCCTCAACGACAAGGTCAAGGCCGGCGATATCGTGATCGTCCGCTACGAAGGCCCGAAAGGCGGCCCCGGCATGCAGGAGATGCTCTACCCGACCAGCTACATCAAGTCGAAGGGGCTCGGCAAGGCATGCGCGCTGCTGACGGACGGCCGTTTCTCGGGCGGTACGTCGGGCCTGTCGATCGGCCACTGCTCGCCGGAAGCCGCGGCGGGCGGCGCGATCGGCCTCGTGCGCGACGGCGACAAGATCCGCATCGACATCCCGAACCGCACGATCAACGTGCTCGTGTCCGACGAAGAGCTGGCGCGCCGCCGCGAAGAGCAGAACGCGAAGGGCTGGAAGCCTGCGCAGCCGCGTCCGCGCAAGGTGTCCGCCGCGCTGAAGGCCTACGCGAAGCTGGTCATGTCCGCCGACAAGGGTGCCGTGCGCGACCTGTCGTTGCTCGACGACTGACGCGAGCAGCACCGCCGGCTGCCCGCCACGCGCAGCCGGTCGGCCTGGGGGCAGGACAACCCGCCCGCACCGCTGTGGAAGCCGCTCTCCGGAGCGGCTTTTTTTCGTCCGGCGCCCGGGAATCCCCGGCGCCGGCGACATCAGTGACGGAAATCCTCGGGGCCACCGCCTCCGCCACCACCGTGGTTACCGCCACCGTTTCCACCACCTTGCGGCCGCGCATAACCGCCGCCGCCCCCGCCTCCCTGACGCACCGGCGGCGGCATCGGACGCCCCTCGCCTCCCTGATGCACCGCCGGCGGCATCGGACGCGCGTCGCCACCCGGCGCGGGCGGCGGGCGCAGCACGGCAGATCGGAAGA